>JBBQGR010000449.1:0-2461 GCA_038323185.1 Phycisphaerales bacterium
ACCCTGGAACTCCAGGGCGCGGGTGAGGCGATCAACGCGGGTGTCCTGGCCGACCTTGGTCGTGAGCGCGCCGGGGCCAAGGCCGACGGTGCGGGTCGTGCTGGTCTGGCCACGGACGTTGTGCTTGCGGAGGATCTCATCAACGGCGCGGTTGAAGGCCAGCGGGCGAGACTCCGTATCGCCCGGGAACTCGACCTTGCCGTACTGCTTTGACCCGAGGCGCAGCGTCTCGCCGGCGCGCTTGAGGTCGGCCTCGGCGAGGGCGAACTTCTCGAGCACTGCCTGGTCCTGATCGGCGCGCGTCGAGAACCGATTCCACGCGTCGAGCGCGGGCTCACCAACCAGGAAGTATGCGGCGATGCCCGCCACGCCGAGGGTTCCGAACTTCGCGGCCCTGGGAAGGGCCATCCAACGATCACGAAGGCTCATGCCCCACCTCCGCGCGTTGCGTCCATGCGGGCCTTGAGCTTCTCTGCCTCGCTCACCAGCCGCTCCTTGATGCTCGCTTCGAGGCTTGGATTGGATCGGACGAAGGCAGCGCGTGTGCTCCACTCCTTCATCGCGCCGTTGCGGTCGAGCTTGGCGATCGCATCGTCGGCGATGGGCGCGGGAGGCTCGGCCGAGCGCGAAGGGGAGGGGCGGCGGTCGGCGCTCGCGCCCGATGAGCCGCTGGACGCGCCCGAACCGCTGGTCGAGGCGGACTCTGTGCCCGAGTCGCCGCGCCGTGAGGAGGTGCGAGAGGCGGGCTTGGTGCCCGCGGGTGGCTGCGTGTTGGTTGCGCCCTCGCCGTGGAGCCGGACCGCGAGCGGGTTTGCGACAAAGTCCTCGGGGCGCTTGGCGGGGATGAAGGGGCGAACGACGCGTGCGGTGAGGTCGAACTCAACGCCGCCGCCAGACTTGGACTCCTGGCGTCCGACGCTGACCTCGGCGAAGATCTTGGTGTTGCTGAGATTTTCGACCATGGTGTTGACGAGGTCGGACGAGTCGGCCCTTCCTGCGATGGTGATGGGCTGGCCGGGTGACATGCGCAGGCTGGTGACGACGACTCCGACGGGCGCCTGTGCGCCGATGTCGGCGATGATTTTGGTCATGGGCCATCGCGCGGCTTCAAGCTGCGCGTAAAAGGCAGCCTGGCGTTCAAGGGCGTCGCGCCCCTCGATGGCCTCGACCTTCGCGGCACGCGAATCAAGGACGGACGACCTGGCCCAGGCCATGCCTAGCGGAATCAGGAAGATCGCGACGATGGCGGCGGGGGCGATGATGGCCGGGCGCGAGCCGCGCCCGATCCACTTCGCGAAGCGCTGCGGTAGCGAGAGGTCCGGCTCGCGGGCTACGGCGGTCATCTCGCCCAGGCCTCGGATGCTGACGCGCGAGTCGGCCGCGATGAGGGCCGCGCCGATGGCAAGGCCCCATGAGTCCAGCCACGTCTGACCTTCGCGAAGTCCTGTGATGCGCTTGGTGAGGGCCGCGAGCGAGGCTTGCTCGAGGACGATGCGTCGGCCGCTGGACTCGGCACTGGACTCGGCGCTGGCCGCGAGGCTGGCGCGTTCAAGCTCAGCGTCGGTTCCGCCCGCGGCCTCCCACGCGCCAGCGGCGGCGGTCATGACTTCCTGACTCCACGAGACGCTGTCGCTGGCGTCGTCCAGGATTTCTCGCGCGACGGTGCGGGCCGGGCCGCTGGCGATGAGCGTGATGACGCCTTGGGTTCCGTCGATGCACGCGGCAAGGCGGCCAGCGCCCGAGCGCAGCATCGCGAGGGCCGCGGGGCGTGTAGTCCAGAGCTCGTCGAGGCCGGTTGCGCCTGCGTTGGTCGCGTCGCCGCGCCAGCCCGCAAGCATGATGCTCGTGACGCCAGCCCGGCTTGCATCGGGGATGGCGCCCGCGCTGCGCCGGTGGGCGGGAAGATCATCGGGAAGCTCGGCCTCGGCGAGCAGGCTCGCGCTCGCGGCGACAGTGGCCTCGCCGGCCTCGCCGACTTGCTCTGGTGCCGCGGCCTGAACGCAGCGAACAACGACGCTTCCGCCGGGCGCGATGCGCGTGACGGTGGCGATGCTCATGCCGCGGAGTGCTGCGCCGGCCTGCGCCAACGCGTCGGGACCCTGCAGGTCGCGCGTCTCGACGATGGAGATGGGCTCGGCCGCGCGGCCTCGCCGCACGACGAGGAGGCGCGCACCTCCCGCGTGCTCATCAAGGGTCGCAAAGAGCGACGACGAAGCGCCAGTGGGCCCGGTCTGTGCAGCTCTGCTCTTCAACGCACCATTACCTCCCGCAGCACCACCGGCAGCGTCGATCGGTCCAGCGTCGCCACGATCTCGACCTCAAGCCCGGTCAGCTCGTCGCGCCCGCGGCTGGTCACCACATACACGTTCGATCGTGTCGTAAAGAGACTATACAGACTTGCGAGTTGGGTGCGGCTGATCCCCTCGACGGAGATCAGGTCAGCGACCGATGTGAAGCCCTG
>JBBQGR010000450.1:0-2440 GCA_038323185.1 Phycisphaerales bacterium
AGGTCGTACCCGCCGCGCTCGTGCACTGGCAGATCATGCTGCATCAATCGAAACGCCTCACGCACGAGCCGCTTGCACCGGTTGCGCATTACAGCGTTGCCGACGGCACGCCCGATCGAGAGCCCAAGCCGCGCGTGCGGCCTCTCGTTCGGCGACGAAAAGAGGATCACGCCCGAGCCAACCTTCTTCATCTTTGCGCCGTAGACCGCGTCAAACTCCAGGTTGTGCGTCAGCCGCAGGCGCGCAGGAAACGTGTGCCGCGGCACGCCGCCGGGCAGTGAACTCAAAGGCGAAGAAGGAAGCGCACAAGCCATGGCAGAGAAACCGGGAATCAGAAACCGAGCACCACAGAGGCCGACGCCAAACGAAGGTAAGAGCACTTACGCCTTTGGCCAACTGATCTTCGCCCCTACTTTACCCTCGGGCCTCCGGGACCTGCGCCCATGTTGATCAGCAGCTGATCGCGATGCTTCATCAGCTGTCGCTGCAGGGCCTTGTCGGACTCGATGCGTTGCCGGATCGCGCCCTGGTCCTGCGGCTTGGCGGCGAGGAGCGAGGCGTTGTTGCGCTGGAGACGCTGGGCGACGCGTTGAATCTCCTGCTCGATGCGCGCCAGGTCGGCGACCTGCACGTTCGTGTTGAGCACGAAGTTGTTCGCGAGCGTCGGACGCCGGTGCTGGCCGCCAGCAACGACGCCGGGCGACGGAGTAGCGGCGGGCATGAGCGGATCCGCCACTTCGAGCGCTTTCTCGGCGCGACGGTCAAGCTCAACGATCGCCAGGCTCGCGAGCTTTCCGAATCGTTTCGTCGAAAGGCCGGTACCAATCAGCTTTGTGGGCCGCGCGAGATCCTGCCTCGCGCGGCGAATCTCCCAGGCACGCTCCATCGTTGGCGTGTCGAGGCGCGCCGCGTTCGTCAGCGCCGCGAAGCTGCCAAGCCGGATGGAAAGCTTCATCGCCTCGCCGAGGCGTTTGATCTGCACGTTGACAACCTCGCCGGGCTCGTGGGAGATGATCGCGGCCCGCGCGTCGTCGTTGAACTTGATGGGCGTCGTGTCCATCATCACGATGGTGTCGCCCGGCTGCAGCACATCTGCGGAATGGAAGCCGCGGATCGTCATCGCAACAACAACGCCCTCACCCCCGTCATCAAGCATCCCGAACTGGACACCCAGCGCGCCCCTAGGCCGCCGCACAAACTTCTCGCGCCCGATTGTCTCGAGCCGAACGCGCTGCTCGAGCGACAGCGCCTTGCCATCCGCCTCTTGCAGCAACTTCTCAACGACTTCGAGCGTGACGAGGGAATTGTCCCTCAATGACTGTGTGGCGATCTCGCGCAGCGAGAGGTCGGGCGACTCGAGCATCTGCACCAGCTCGTCGAGCCTCGCGGGCGCTCCAACTTGGACGGGCTGGGGCAAAGCTGCGGGCTGGATCGCGACCGGCGCGAGAATTGCGAATCCTTGGGCCAATGCTGCGTCGGGTGCCGTCAGTGGAGCGAGCATAAGCGAAGGCACCATCATCATGGTCCTGCGCAGAGTGCGTGAGGAAACGACGCCAATCATAAAAGAATTGTCTGTGGGGTCGGGCCTTGGGGCAAGTGGTCGACCCAACATTAGCCTATTTTCACGCCGATCATTTCAAGGGCCTCTTCGAGCGGGAATGGGCCGGTCTGGACGCCGGTATTGAGGTCTTTGATCGAGGCCGCGTTGACGGACTCGATGATCATCGCGACGCGCGACCGAAGGCCCGAGGCTTCCTGCAAGAGCTTGCCGACGTTCTTGGTTGTCTTGTACGTGTGGCGCGCGTGGAGGCCCGCAGCACGCAGGCGCGCGACGACCGGGCGCAGCGACGCATCGGCATCGGGCGCGCCGCTGCTGATCACGAAGACATCGGGCGCGAGACCGGTCGCGCGCAGGACGCCAGCGTCGTCTGGCCAGAGGCCCTTCTCCTGCATGACGAGCGAGAGGACCACGTCGCCCATTCCGAAACCCACGGCGGGCGTGGGCGGACCACCAAAGACCTCGACGAGGTTGTCGTAGCGGCCGCCGCCAGCGACGGCGCGCTCGTTGCCGCCGGCCTCGTGCACCTCGAAGACCATGCCCGTGTAGTACGCGAGGCCGCGGACGATCGAGAGATCAAAGTCCACCCAGTCGATGACGCCAGCCTGAACGAGCTGCTGCGCTAGCGGCATCACCGCGTGCGAGAAGTATGTCAGATCCACAACGCTCCCGGGCGCTGTGCCGGGCACTGCGGGCGGCGCGGCGGGATCATCCACCGTGACGCGGACGATGCCCTTCTGGAAGACCTCCGCCTGCGCGTGCGTGAAGCCAAAGCGCTCAAGCTCCCACTCAAAGACCACAACAGGCATCTTGCCGCGCTGATCCAGCAGCTTGAAGAGTGCCGCGTGCCGATCCTCGGGTATGCCGATGGCGCGCAGCCAC
>JBBQGR010000451.1:0-2431 GCA_038323185.1 Phycisphaerales bacterium
AGCGGATCGTGAAGGTGTAGCTCTGCGACGTATCAGCGAAGGGGCTATGGATCGAGATCGTCTCAATCTGCGTCGTCTGGGCGCGGCTTGCATCCATGCGACCATCAGCAAAGAACGTCTGCTCGCCGACGCGATTGATGAACGTCGTCGCGACACCATCACCCACCACGCCCGCCTGGTTGCGGCCCGCCGTCGTGAACGACGTGTACTGGGCCGCGATGTTCGCAGAGCCAGAGGAGTACGTCACCGCGACGCGCTCGCCAGCGTTCAAGCCGAGCAGCGCAGGATCAATGGTGAAGTCAAAGCGGCTCTGCGCGGGGACGAGCTCGAAGCGCTGGATCGGAGCATCGCCCTCGGGTCGGGCCGTGCGCCAGAACCGCAGCGTGACCGCCGCGGCGGTGCTGCCCGGGTTGAGGATCGAGATCGTGTCGGTCGTGGTAGCGCTGCCGAAGACCTCGGCCACGCTGCCGAAGCTGGAGCCGCCGCCGGGCACGCCCATCATGCCAAAGGCTGGCGTGTACGCCGCGGAGGGCGTCACGCCCGCCGCGGCAAGGTCCCAGTCGGAGAGCGCGGCGACGATCGGGCCGGTCGCCGTCACGCGGGCCGCGAGAACGCCAGTGGGGAGCGAGAGGTTGGAGAGATCAAGCCCGCCGCGACGCAGGCTATCGAGCGAGTTGGTCTGCGTGGTGCGAGTGCCGTCGGGCAGGAAGAAGGTCGTGGTGACGGTGACGCTCTGGGCCTCAAGGTTGGTCCAGGTCAGGAACTCACGCGAGAGCGCGTTGCGCTCGAAGCGCGGGAAGTCCCACGTGCGAAGCTGCGTGTCGCTGTAGCCGCGGACGTTGAAGAAGCCCTCGCCCTCGGTGGCACCGAAGTCGATGCGGTTGGCCGCGGCCGACACCGGCAGCGCCGTCGCCGCGGCGGTGGCCGACTCAAGCACCACCGAGTAAGGCACGCCCGCGCGCGTGATCAGCGGGTTGGTCGCGCCGGGGCTCCAGAGGTTGACGGTGAGCTTGGTGTTCGCCGCGAGCGTGCCAGACTGCACGACTTCCTCGCGGGTGCCAGTCTCGTAGCGGATGATGAGCTGGTACGACGCCTCGGAGCTGTTGGGGTTGAAGAGCTCGACCGTCTCGGTGGCGCTGTCGGAGCGGAAGCCATCGGGATAGACCTGGCGAAACTGGAAGAAGCCGCTGTTGCCGCTGGGCTTGATGACCTCGGCGTTGGAGAGCAGCACCAGGTCGTTCTCGCGAAGCGGAGTTCCCTCGACGTACGTCGTCGCGACCGGCACCTCATCAAAGATGTTGCCGACAGTCGCGTTGGCGAGGAAGTCGTTAGAAGCGCGGATGCGAAAAGTTTGGATGGTCGTCACGACGTCCCAGCCCTGGACCACGCGCCCGAAGACCGCGAACCCGTCGCTGGGACTGGTGGGATTCAGGAAGGCGTTGTCCACATAGTTGATGAAGAACTGGCTCGTCGCGGAGTTGAGCACGTTCGTCCGTGCCATCGCCAGCGTCCGCGCCACGTTGTCGCGTCCGGTTGTCTCGCGAATGATGGGCGCATCGATCTGGACCGCCGTGGTTCCCAGGGTGTCGTCGAAGGCGAAGCCGCCGCCCTGCAGGACGAAGGGGTTGGGGCTCGTGACGGAGCGATGGAAGAAGGTCTCGTCGAAGCGGCCCGACGTGACATAGTTCAGGAAGTTGGCAACCGAGATGGGCGCCTGCGCGTTGAAGAGCTCGACATCAATGTCGCCGAAGTTGGTCTCGATCCGCACCACGGAATTCGTCGGGCTCTCAAGGTCCGTCAGAGAGGGGAACGGCGTATCGCTCAGTACCAGGCGGGTCTCGAGCTGCTCGATGTTCCGATCAGAGCCGGATGCAAGGCCCAAGAGCCGCGCGACCCAACCGATGTTCTTTACGCCACGGCCAGTTCCAACAGAGCGACTCGAAAAGCGACGGTCTGACATGTCCAACTCCTGTGCAAGCCCGCGGCCGGAACCGCGCCGCGCGATTGGCACCTGCCTATCGCCGCGTTTGTGCCGTGATGTGCGTCGTACGCAGCTTCGTACGCCGGGTTAGCCCCCTCGGATCCGCCTCCCTTGGCTCACCCGCCACACACCGCCGCGGCCTGTCGGACGCGCGCGTGAGGAACCGGTGCTTCGATATCATCGTAACCACTCTGTGTCCCGCGTGCGCGGGTCCAGCCCCAGAACCACGAAGCGGCCACCCCCCCTTTGTGCAACAGTTTGGTCCCGGTCTGGTCTACCCCGATCTCCCGAATCGGAAATACACCCCAAGGCGCCCGGGCCGCGGCGCAACCCCAAAGTCCTTCGTACCACGGACCTATAGTCCCTCTTATACATGCCCGAATCACCCCTTGACCGGCACAATTCCAGACACGCTCACGCAGCTCCCGACCCAAACGGGTGCGCCGGGGC
>JBBQGR010000452.1:0-2427 GCA_038323185.1 Phycisphaerales bacterium
GCCGATGCCGAGCTGGTTCGTGCCGAACCAGCTCCACGCGGTGATCGCGTTGCCGAAGAGCGCCAGCACCGCGACGCCAAGAAGCGGCGCAATCGGTGACAGCATGACGCGGAATGAGGAGGCAGCGAGCTGAGCACAGAGTCCCGCCGCCATGCCACCCAGGACTACGGCCATCAGCGTCTGCCCACGCATGGGCGTGAGAGCCGCGAGCCAGACAACCGCACCCATGACGATGGCCCCCAGAATGAGGCCCGCGCCAGCCGCGGGAAGAGGCTTGGCATTCTCTTCGGCCCGGAGCGCGAGCGCCCCAATCCACGACGGCACGCGCGGCGGGACGGAGTGCTGGCTGGGGAGCCTTCCGGCGTGCTCTCGGGAGAGTGCAACTTTCATCACCAAAGTCGCGAGCCCCGCGACAAGGATCGCGGCAATCATGCCCTCGATCCCAAGCATGGTGAGGTCCGAACTGTCGCGTGTGCGCCGGGCGAAGTCGTCGATCGTGCCCAGCCCCCAGCCCGACCACGCGAGGATGAGCCCAGCGCAGCCGAGACCTGTGTACATGGAGAAGAGGGCGGCGCCGAGAATGCCCGCGACCAAGGCCGCGGCGAGCGCAGCCACGCCCGCAAAGAGGCCCGCTGACAGCGACTCACCGATCAGGAGCGACGCCGCAGGACCGCCGTCTACATCTCGAAGATGGAAGGCGAGCGTCGAGACGGCAGGCCCGAGGGCAAAGAGGCAGAAGAGGATGAACGACCACTTGGCCGTGGAATGGAGCATGGTCCGTAGCGTAGGAGGAGAAGAGAACACAAAGGCTGGAGTCTCAAAGGCGGGAGTGGAAGGAACGCAGGAGGCGAAGGCGGCGGTTCGGGGGCGGCGGGAATGCGTTGAGGGCGTGGAAGCGTTACCTTTGGTGGGTTGGGCAATTGCGATGGAGGATGCCATGGCGGGAACTCGCGCGGGACAATTCGGACAGATTGGACAAGCAGGTCAAGCAGGGCACGTTGGCTCATGGAGTCAGCTCCGCTCAGGGCTGGTCTGGCCCTCACTGCTGCGCACGGCCGGGCTGGCGCTGCGCCCGGCTCGTCTGGGCTTCGGGGTACTGATGATCGTCTCGGTCGCACTTCTCGACCGGCTCGGTCGGACTTGGTCGGGGCGCGACGATGGACCGATCACGACGCTCGCGGCGAACGCGGGCGGTAGTCTGGCCTCTGTAGTGCGAGGCGTCTTTCGCTTGGAGCCCGGCGCGGGCGCTCGCGCTGGCTTCGGGCAGATCCGAAGCCTTCTTGATGACTTGTGGCTCGCGCCGCTCACATCCATCACCATCATCGCCCTCTCGATGCTGGTCGTCGGCGTGCTCGGCCTCGCGACGGCGCGAAGCGCCGCGACGGAGTCGGCCCGGCTCAAGAAGCAGAGCTGGACGGAGGCCATGGGCTTCGCGGTGTCACGATGGGCTTCAGCCTGGCTCACGCTCCTGGGGCCGGTGCTTGTGAGCGCCCTCTTGCTTCTCTTCCTCGCCGCGGCGGGGTGGGCTGGCCTGAGCCTGCCGTGGGTGCAGGCAGTTGGTGGCGTCTTGTTTGGCCTTGCGATGCTGATCGCGACGGCGGTTGTGCTGCTGCTTGCGTTGACGCTCCTGGGAGCGCCGATGCTGCTGCCATCGCTCGCGTGCGAAGCTACCGACGGGATCGACGCGGTGCAGCGAACCATGGCGTATGTCGCGGCAAGGCCTCTGCAATATGGCGCGTACGTGCTCATCCTCTGTGTGCAGGCGGCCATCACCACGGCGCTGCTGATCATGCTGGCAGTTCTCGTCTCAGAAACAGCCCGCGCGACGGCAACGGCCTGGACGCCGCCGAGTGTGGACCCGGGCCCAGTTGTTGAAGGCTCGAACGCCTCGCTGCGCGCGATGAACGCGGGCGTGCTCTTCTGGCTCAATCTGCCGCTGCTGATGGTGGGTGGATACGTCGCGAGCTTCGTCCACACGGGCGGCACGGTGCTCTACCTCGCGATGCGACGCGTGTGCGATGGGCAGGATGTTGATGATGTCTGGATGCCGGGCTCGGTCCCGGGCCTGCGCGATCCGGAGATGGATCGGCGCGGCGGTGCTGCGGGTCGGGGCGAGGGCGGCGACGATGACGAGTAGTGGCGCCCCAAGCCAGATGGTCGGCACGGTGCCGGGCGCAACGCCCCTCGCGCGTGCCACGCGGCTGGCTGGCGCACTCGCGGAGATGTCGATCACGCGGCTCGAACTCGCCCCCGAGGGCGGTGCCCCGCGCGTGCTGCGAGCGCGCGAGACCGACCTGCCCCGCGAGATCGCCGCGATGCAGCGCGGCAGGCTGACTCCCGCCGGGCTTGAGGCCGCGTTCATCATCTCGCCCGACCACATCGAGTGGACCGCGTTCACGGCCGAAGCCGCGGGCGTGCTGCGGGCCA
>JBBQGR010000453.1:0-2414 GCA_038323185.1 Phycisphaerales bacterium
CGGACTGCCATCCGACTTCGTGATCGCCACCACATCAGCACGCCAGTTCTGCACGTAGTAACGGCGTTCTTCGAGGGTGCCATCGGCAGCGCCGGACCAGCCGCCCCCGCCGATGGCGTCACGACCGCGCAGGATCGCCGAGTCGATGTAGCTCGACGAGCCGCGCCCAGCATTTCCAGCCGCGTGGTACACGAAGAACTCCTGCGGCGTCGAGTCCTCATCACGGAAGACGCCCACCACCCGCCGCCAGACTACCTCCGCCTACCCAATCCATCAACCGTCGGCGCGCCTTCTCACAACAAATCTGCCTCTCCAACCGCCCTCGTGCGCAAAGTTACCGTCCAACCCCCTCCCCCACTTGCTTTCCCGCGGCCTCGATCTAGCCTCACCAAACGGAGGCCGCACATGCTCACCCAACCAGCCCTTTCAACGCCCAGCGAGATCCACCCCCGCGAGCGACTTCGCGCCGAGATAGCCAGGCTCAACGCCATGGCCCGCACCGAGATGGCCATCCTCCATCAGCGGGCCCGAGCCCAGATGGCCATCCTCCACGATCGCGTACGCCTCCAACTCAACAAAGCACACGCCCGCCCCGCCCGCCATCGCACCCAGGCTGCTCAGTGCTACTCCGGTCCCCAGCACTCTTTAAGCCCCTCCCCGGCCGCCCCCAACTCACTCCCATCGCAGCAAGTGCCACTCCCTCTTCCCGCGCCGGATCGCCATGAACGATCCGTGCAGCAAGTTCGCGCTCGTCACGCGCTCGCTCCCATCAAGCTTCCTTCCATTCAGCGCAATCGACCCAGCCTTTAGAAGGTCCTTCCCCTCGCCGCGGCTCTTGATGACCTTCGCCTCTTCCAGCAGATCCAGGATCGCAACCCCCGCCCCCAGCCGCGCCTTGTCGTGCGTCGTCGTAGGCGCGCTGGCCATCACCTCCCGAAATATTGCCTCAGGCAGAATCGCCACGTCGCCGCTGAAGAGCGCCCTCGCCGCGTTCTCCGCGTTCTCCCGCTCGGTCGCGCCGTGGAGCATCTCCGTCATGTGCCGCGCCAGCTCGCGATGCGCTTCGCGCTTCCCGGGGTCCGCAGCATGCGTTGCCTCCAGCGCCTCGATCTCTGCATGGCCCAGCACGGTGAACGTCCGCAGGAACTTTCCAACGTCCGCATCGGCCGAGTTGAGCCAGAACTGATAGAACGCGTACGGGCTCGTCCGGTCCGCCGTCAGCCACACCGCCCCACTCTCGCTCTTACCAAACTTGCCCCCATCGGCCTTCGTCACCAGAGGCGTCGTCAATCCGAAGACCCGCGGCGAAGTTTCCTCGCTCCCGCCCGCCGCAAAGTGCGTCTTGCGGATGAGATCACCCCCCGCCACGATGTTCCCCCACTGGTCGCTCCCGCCCATCTGCATCGTGACGCCATGCTGCCTGTGCAGCACCAGGAAGTCGTACGCCTGCAGGATCATGTACGAGAACTCGGTGTAGCTGATCCCGTGGTCGCGCTCCTCGAGCCGCGCCCGCACCGATTCCTTCTGGATCATCATGTTGACGGTGAAGTGCTTGCCGATATCACGCAGCGCATCCAGGTACGTGATCCCGCCCAGCCAGTCCAGGTTGTTGATCAGCGTCGCGCGGTTCGAGAGCGAGGGCGAAAAATCAATCACGCGCGAGAAGATCCGCATCTGGCTCGCCACGTTCGCCGCCACGCGCTCCTTCGTGTTCATCTCCCGCTCGGCCGACTTCCCGCTCGGATCGCCGATCAGCCCCGTCCCGCCGCCAGCGATCACGATCGGCCGATGACCCGCGAGCTGCAGCCGGCGCAGCGTCAGCATCTGCACAAGGTTCCCAACCGTGAACGAGTCCGCCGTCGGATCAAACCCGATGTACCCCGTTCGAGGCGAAAAATCCGGGTACGCGAGATGGGCTCGCAGCCCCTTCTCGTCCGTGCACTGCGACACCTGCCCGCGCCACGCCATCTCCGACACAAAGTCCATCGGCGCGCCATCCGAGTGGTTTCCTACCTGCAGTGGTGTGTGTGTGCTCATCGCTCCAAAGGTAGGGCCGGGCGTCACCGCCCATGCCACGCCGCGCATCAGCTCTTCGTCAGCGCCTTGCGAACCTCATCTAGCAGCCGCTCAACCTGGAACGGCTTGAAGAGCACGCACTGGAGCCCCTCCTGGCTCGCGCGCACGATCGAGTGGTGCGGGTCATATCCAAACCCGGTCATCAAAATGACCGCCGCCCCGGGACTCGTCCGCTGCACCGCCGCGAAGATCTCGTACCCATTGTGGTCGGGCATGCGAATGTCAGAAAGGATCATCTCAAACGCGCCCGGCTCGGCCTCAAGCGCCCTGATCGCCGCCGATCCATCCTCGCACACCGTGACGATCGCGCCCTTGAGCGTGAGCACATCGCCGATCAC
>JBBQGR010000454.1:0-2410 GCA_038323185.1 Phycisphaerales bacterium
CCGCAAGCGCGATGAGCGCACTCGCGAACGTGCCATAGATTGTCGGCGCCGCTCCGTAGACGGGAGGGCTGACTCGCGTCAGCATCTCGCCGTCCTCGTCGAACGTGAGCTTGCCGGCCGCGTCACGGATGGGCGCATCGAGGGAGTTCACACGCCACTCGGTCTGCGTGAGGAAACCGACGCCGTACGTCTGCATCGCCGGTAGTGCCGCGCGGATGAGCACGAAGAGCAGGAGCCCCAGCAGCACGACAACACACGCCGCCGCGCCGCGCGCGGACCACGCCAGAAGTGCGTCACCCCACGCGCGCCGAGCGGGGCGTTTGATCCGCGGCGAGCTGGTTCCCGAGGGCAGTGCGGTCATCGCGTGCGGGGCGTGTCGTGGTGCATCGGAACGTGCGTGTGGTTTCGGAGTTGGTCGGCGTGTCAGGGCATGTCGCGGCGATTATCGAGCCCGCCCGATCGTGCCAAAGCCCGCTCCTTCGTGGCATTATGGCGTGGACTTGGGAGCAGGAGCAGAAGTCTTCGACGCGGTGATGGGGTTGCCAGCGAAGGTGAGCGAGTCGATCGACGCGATCACGCGCTCTCGCACCTCGCTTGAGAGCGGCGCGTAGTGCATCTGCGCTGCGAGTGCCTGACCGTCGGTCACGGACCAGCGGAGAAACGAGGCCAGAGCCCGTGCCTCCTCGATCGTCTTGAGGTTCTGCGAGAGGTCGCGATAGACGATGATGTACGTGAAGGAGGCGATGGGGTAGGTTGCGTCGCCGGGCTGGTTCCAGAGATCGCTGATGAGGCGACCACCCTTGAAGCCATCAACACCCTTGGCGCCAGCCGCGGTGACGGCATCGGGCGAGGCCAAGACGAACTTGCCAGCCTGGTTCTTAATGGCACCAAAGGCGATCTTGTTCTCGAGCGCGAAGTTGTACTCGACGTAGCCCAACGAACCGGGCGACTGCTGCACCGCCGCGGCGACGCCCGGGTTGCCCTTACCACCAACACCCAGCGGCCAACGAACCTGCTTGCCGGCACCGATGGTGCCCTTGAACGAGTCGCTCTGGCCAATGAGGTAGGAGGTGAAGACCGCGGTGGTACCGCTGCCATCGGAGCGGTACACGGGGCTGATGGCAAGGTCGGGTAGCGTCACTCCGGCGTTCAGCTCGGCAAGTCGCGGATCGTTCCACCTTGAGATGCGCCCGAGGTAGATGTCGGCCAGAACCTCGCCGGTGAAGTTAATCGGCTTCTCAACGCCGGGGAGGTTGTACGCGGGTACGACCGCGCCAGCGACCGTGGGGAACTCGAGGATCGCGGGCTCGCCGCCAACAGCCTCCAGCTCCTTCTTGTTCAGCGACGCATCGGAACCGGCGAAAGCGACGGTCTTGTCGGTGATGGCCCGGATGCCAGCGCCCGAACCGCCCCCTTGGTAGCTGATCTGCGTCGTGGGGCTGGCCTTCTGGAACTCAACCACCCACTTCTCGTACAGAGGCTGGGGGAACGTCGCGCCGGCACCCTGCAGACGCACATCGTCGGCCGCCATCACGGGCACGGGTGCAACCACGGCCGCAGCGGCCATGATCAAGCACGCCGTCAGGCATGCACAGACGCGGCCGAGCGAGCGACGGGCCGTGAACGTACCAGCGGGAGCGAACTGGGCAGACGTTGCGTTGATCGCGTGCATTCGAGTCTCCAGGTGCGGTGCGCCGTCGGAATCGGCGTGCGGCAATGACGAACGATGGGGTGGTTGGCCCGGGATACGAGCGTGCGTTGCAACCGCACGACCACCGAGACCGGGACTATCCCAACGCTTTCATCTAACTGTCAGACGAGCGCGGGCAAAAGTCCGCCGGGCAATGTTAAGACTTCGTGAAGACCGCTACTCGGCCTGTCGACCGATACGGATCGCCGTCGGTCTTCCTGGCAACACCTTGCCATCACCGTACTTAAAGACGGCTTCCAGGTTTACAACCTCGCTGGGAAGCTGGTCGCTGGCGCGGTCCAGTACCGACAATGTGAAGAAGTATCCAGGTCCCGGTGGGGCCTTGCGGACGAGGGCCTTTGCAGCCTCTTCCGTGATGGTCCATTCGACGAGGCGCTTGTTGTCCCTCGAGACCAGCGCGAACTCGAACGAGCCGGGAAGGTAGATCGACGCCTGGGGGAACTGGTCGCTGAAGACGTAGACCGTGGCGCGAATCGTATCGAGATAGGCGTTGTTGTTGGTGTCTTCGGGGTGAGTCACCGAGACGAAGAGGCTGGTGGGTGTGAGGCCGCTGCTGGGCTGGCGCGGCGGCTCGCGCGTCGGGCCCACAATGGTATCTGGGTTCACCACATTGTAAAGCGATTTGCTCATTTTTTCAACCTCAGCACCACATACATAGTTGCCATCCGGTTCAAGTTCAAACTCTGCATCGGCAAGGTC
>JBBQGR010000455.1:0-2367 GCA_038323185.1 Phycisphaerales bacterium
GGTCTCTTCCGCCAGGCGCACCAGCAGCGACTCGCGGTGCTTGAGGTCCTCGCGGTGCGTGTCAATGTCGCGGTTCGCGGGCCGGAAGAGCCACACAAAGCTCGTGACGGGAAGCCCGATCACGATCATCAGGATCATCAGTGTTCGCAGGGAGAGTCGCATTTACCGGTTCTCCTTCGGCTCAAGGACGCTTGCGGTCGTGGGTTGGGCCGGCGCTGCTGGGAGGGCATTGCCCTGTAACTTGGACTGGCCCCGGGCCGCCTCGACGGCCGCGAGGATCTCGGTGCGCTTGACGACGAGGTCCTTGAGCGACGCGGCGAGGGTCGCGGGATCAACGCTCGTGCGAACCGTCGCGGTCAGCTCGAAGAGGCGCAGGTCCTTGTCGTCCTGGCGGGCCTCGCGGATGAAGGTCATCTCCACCTTGTCGAGCGCGGGCGACTCCTTCAGGCTCGTGAGGAAGTCGGCGATGTCGTTGTTCTGGTCCGCGGCGCCGGAGATCGTCAGGGCATACTCAAAGCGCGGCGGGAGAATCTTGGGCTTCTCGGCTGGCACGGCTGGCTTGGGCGCCGCCGCGGCCTTTGCGGCGAGGCTCTTGGCCTGGGCCGCGGTCGGCTTGGGCTTGCCCGGCGGTGGCGGCGGGGGCTTGATCTCGATGCGAGTGCTCTTGATGCCCAGCGAGTCCAGGCGCATCGCGGTCGGCATGCGCATCGTCACCTCGGCCAGCACGGTCCAGCGCGGGACGCGCTCGAAGAGGGCCGCGGTGATCTCGGCCTTCTCCATGATCTGGGCACGCTGCTTCTCAAGCTCGCGAAGCTGCTCCTTGCGAGCGCCGGCCTGCTTCTCGCGCTCCACGACGGAAGTGATCCGGCGCTCGAGCGTGATCTTCTCCTGGATGGTGACCATGAAGGCCCCGATCACGCCCGCGAGCACGACGGCAAACAGCGACAAGACCAGGATGTTGGAGCGGGCCTCGTTCTTGGCCGCGACGTATTCCTCGGGAAGGAAGCTGCTCTTCCCTTGCCCGCCCGCCTTGAAGAGATTCTCGACCATTCGTGTCCTCCGGGCGACTGATGCGCCGGCTTGCGATCCCGCGTTCAACTGGCTCTTGTCGGGGCCTCAGGCGTGCCCCGCTTGATGAGGCTTTCAAAGCACCTGGTTCACAGATCCGTCGGGCTCATGCACAATCCCATCGCAACGGCCCATCCCGGCTGCGGCTCGCGCAGGTCAACACCCAGCGCCGGTTCCTTCCCGGTGCGCGAGAGCCTTGCGAGAGGGTCTGCCATCTGCGCCGGGAGCCGCAGCGCTCTTGCAACATGCTGGCAGAGGCCGCGGTGGCGCGACTCGCCACCGACGAAGACGGCCCGGTCGATCTTCTTGGCTGGGAACTGCCCGGCGTGGTAGCGGAGGCAGATGCGGACCTCGTCGGTGAAGCCCTCGAGCATCTCGTCCATGTTGACGTGGTCCGGGCCAACGGGCGAGGCTGGCCCCGTGCCCATGTCGGCGCTGAAGCCCGGCTGGGCCGCGCCAGCGGGCTTCATCGTGACGGTGCAGGCAGTCTCGGCCAAGGCCCGCAAGCGTCGCGCTTCGAGAAGATCGACCTTGCGCTGCTGGGCGACCATGTCGTCCAGATGATCGCCGCCCATCTCCATGGCGCGTGCGAACGCGAGCTCTCGCCCATGAGCGATGATGACGTTGGTCCCGGCGCTGCCGATGTCGAGGTAGAGCGTGTTCTGTGGTGGCTCGCCCTTGGCGGTGTGCATGTAGTCAAAGGCGTGGAGCGTGGCGGCGAACGCGCTGTGCATCCCGACGGGCTCGAGTTTGGCCGCGCCCATGCCAGCCATGAGCTTCTCGACCAGCTCGCGCTGGACTGCCATGACGATGACCTCGGCCTTGCCGGTGTTGCCGCCCGCGCCCAGAACTTCGGTGCAGCGATGAACCCACGCCGCGGGATCGAGCTGGAGCTGAACGGCCATCGCGGACTCGACCAGCGTCGAGAGCGGGACGCCATCCTGGCGCGGCACCTGCAGCGACTTGCACATCGTCATCCAGCGCGGAATCGCACAGACGACGCGCCGGCCCTTGAAGCCGCCCTCGCGCACGAGGCGTGGCAGGTTCTGGATCTGAAACTCAAGCCGCTTGCGCGGATCCATCACGGGCTCGGCGGGCGTCTCGATCAAGGCCGCGGCGATCAACGCGGGGTTGGGCCCCTCCGTGTTCACCTGCAGGCACTTGAGCGACCTGGCGCCAAAGTCCAGCGCTATGGGCGTCGGTCCCTTGGAGTTGGATGCGCCGGATGCGGCACGCTGGCTCGCGAGCTTGCTCGCGAAGGCGCCGGTCAGCCTGCCACCGAGTTGCTTGAGTGCGCCA
>JBBQGR010000456.1:0-2365 GCA_038323185.1 Phycisphaerales bacterium
GAACATCGTGACGGTCTTCGAGTCGCGCATGCTCTGGGATGGGCAGATCGCGGTGGTGATGGAGTTTGTGGACGGGGTGCCGCTGGACCGCTGGAATCCGCCGGGCGCGACCGAGGCCGAGCGCCTTCGCTCGATGCTCTCCGGGTTCGCGGCGATCTGCGGCGCGATCCATCATGCGCATCTCAATGGCGTGATCCATCGCGATCTCAAGCCCGACAACATCCTCGTGACGCGCGAGGGGCGTCCGGTGGTGCTGGACTTTGGCATCGCCAAGGCCGCTGGGCTCGGAACCGTGGGCACCAACCTCGCCACGCGCACCGGTGAGTTCGCCGGTACGCCCGCGTTCGCGTCGCCCGAGCAGGCCTCCGGGCAGCCGGACCAGGTCAATGCGCTGACAGACATCTATTCGCTGGGCGTGATCCTGTATCGGCTCGTCTGCGGCGTGATGCCGTACCCGTTGTCTGGGACGATGGCGGACATGGCCGAGGTGATCCGGACCGTGGATCCGGTGTCGCCTCGCGAGCATGACGCGTCGATCTCGCCGGACCTCGCGGCGATCATCCTGCGTGCCATCCGCAAGGACAAGTCGCGGCGGTACCAGTCCGCCGCGGATCTCTCGCGCGATGTGGAGCGGTACCTCGCGGGCCAGCCGGTGGAAGCGCGCAGCGGCTCGGGCTGGTACCTGCTGCGCAAGGCCGTGTCGGTCAACAAACGAAGGCTTATCTGGGCTGGGGTCGCGGTGTTGTTGGCGGGCGGCGCGGTGGCCAGCGTGGCGCTGAGCCTGAGCCGCGCGGCTTCGTCGGCACGGCGCGAGGACGCCCAGCGCACGCAAGCCCGGTCAGAGGTGGTGCGAGCGCGCGCGGTCTCGACGATCCTGCGCGAGGCGCTGCCGGACGCGGATCCGGGCCGCGCCGAGGTGGTGACGGGCGCGATCCGGGCCGGGCTCTCAAGGCTCTACCTGCGCATCGAGTCCGGTGACTTTGCCGAAGATCCCGAGCTGGATCAGGCGCTGAGGCGGATGTGGGCCGAAACGTACACGGGCCTTGGCGCGGGCAAGGGCCTGGGCATGGTCGAGTATTCCGAGATCTCGCTACGCAATGGTCTCGTGCGGCTGCGCCAGTTGCATGGCGACGTTGACCACGCGGAGATCGCGGCGGGGCTGCACAATCTCGCGGGCGTCGTGCTGCTGAGGCAGAGGGCAGCGGAGGCCGAGGTCATCTGCCGCGAGTCGATGGGGATGCGGCGGCGTCTCTTCGGCGAGTTCAGCTTCGAGGTGGGTGAGAGTGAATCGCTCATGGCGCGGGTGCTCGTGCAGCTGGGCCGGAATGAAGAAGCCCGCACCAAAGCGAGCGAGGCGCTGCGCGCGCTGGAGTCACATCCGCCCGCGGACGCGGACCTCCCGGTCGCGACGATGCGCGCGCTGATCGCGCGGCTTGATATGGCCGATGGGCGCCTCGCAGAGGCGGAGGCGGGGCTGGATGATGCGCTGACGCGCCGCCTGCGTCGGCTCGCGCCCGATGATGGGGACCTGCTCGCGCTATTGAGGGACGCCGCGGACCTTGCGGATCGGTCCAAGGGCACCGCGCTCATCGGTCGGATTGCCAACGCGTGGAGCCTGCCCGAGTCGGCGGTGGCGGCCGCGCTTCGAGAGACCGCAGCAACGCTGGCGCTGCCAGACCGCGGCAACTCGGTCACGCCGCTCTTCTCAGGGCGCACCGACGCGTTCGGCCGCGTCTTCAGGCTCGTGCGAGTTACGCTGGGCGAGGATTCGCCCGCGCTGGTGCGCGTGCTGATGGCTCGTGTGCAGTCTGCGGACGCGGAGAACCGCGTCCAGGAGAAGTGCGACGCGCTCCTGGATGCGGCGCAGCTGCTCGAGGGAAGGCTCGGGAAGAACGACCCGTCCGCGCTGATGTGCCTGGATGTGGCCTCGCTGACGCTGGCGTTCAATGGCCGGCCCGGACGCGCCGTTGAGCTTGCGATGCGGACATCGCTGGCGCGCGAAGAGGTTGCGCCAGCCGCACGCGACGCGGTGATTATCGCGAGCGCTCGCCGCTTCCTGGCCTGGTACCTCACGCTCGATGAGCGCTGGAGTGAGGCGCTCGCTACCTACGCGCGGGCCGAAGCGGAGATCGCCGCGGCGCTCGGCCCACGCCATCACGTCATGGGGCTGGCTCGGGGCGGCATGGCCTACTGCTACCTGGAGCTGGGCGACATTGCGAAGGCCGACGCGCTCTCAGCGGAAGCGATGGAGATCACGGCCGACAACCCCGCCGCGAGCCGGGATCAGATCGGCATCGTTCAGTTCGTTCGTGGCGTGGTGCTCGCACGGCTCGGCCGCGGGCACGAGGCAATGCCACTCTTTGAT
>JBBQGR010000457.1:0-2362 GCA_038323185.1 Phycisphaerales bacterium
CGCCGATGCGGAAATCGCCGCGTTACTCCGTGAATCCCGCGACGCCGCGAACAAGGCCCAAGCTATCGAAGATGCGGTCTATGACCTCAAGGCCGTGAATCCCAATAAGAAGGCCGACATCGACACGCGAAAGCCCGCCGAGTTGCTCGACCTGATCGAGACCAAGGGGAAAGAAGTTGCCGAGGCGCTGGCCGCGCTGCGGGTGATGGGGTGAACGGCCTTTGGCTCTTCCCGCGCAGCGAAGTGTTACGCCGCCACCGTCGCCGTCGTGATCTCCGACCACGGCCCCTTTTCCCCGCGTGTGTTGATCCAGCGAGCCATGCCTTCCCCGCCGGGGCGGTTCCGCAGGCGTCACGCCTTCCACGGATTGCGTCGGCGAAGCGACGATGTCGCCGCCGGAGTTTTGATCCACACTTTGCTTGGCGACGGCACCTGATACTGTGCGGTGCCTTTCGCTTAGAATGTCGCATGAAGTTCAATCGAGCGATCGCGGCGGCCGGTCTCGCTTTTCTACTTGGCGCTGCCTCATGTCATCGCGCCCAGGAAGAGCCTGCACCTGCCCAACTCGCTGCGCCTTCACAACTGAGCCCTGCGCCGGCTCCTGAGCCCACAGACCCCGCTCCGCAGGTGCCCGCCGCAGCCCCTGCGGAAGCACCGCCAGCACACTCGCCAACACCGGCCGCGCCGGTCACACTTACCGAGAACCAGAAGATCGAGCGGATGCTCTCGAGTCTCACCGAATCAGATGCCGTGTTCATCCGCAACAGAGTCAAGTACGACGGCAAGCAGGCGGCGTCACACCTTCGCATGAAGTGGTCTTCGGCGGGAGATCGCGTGAAGACCGCGGTCGACTTCATCGATGTGCTCGCATCCAAGTCTTCGGCATCGGGCAAGGCGTACCAGATACGCGGGAAGGACGGTTCGATCGTGCCTAGCGAAGGGTGGTTCAAGGAGTTGCTCGCTGAGATCGAGGCGGGCAAGTGACGCGCGGTGCAATGCAAGGAAGGAAGTGGCGCGCCTAAATCTGAGCCGCACGCGATCGCGCGGTTGATCGACATGCGTCCTAGCCCCACCCTCGTACACTGCGTCATGCATGGACGCACCGCGATCATTTCGGTTGTTCTTTTGCTTGTGGTGGCGGCGATCAGCGCTGTGCTGCTGCGCCCCGCCGCGGCTCCTTCGGCGGCGTCGCGGGCGCCGGTGTGGCTTCTTGATCTAACGCCCTCGGCCGTGCGGCGGCTTGAGGTTGTTGTGCCGGGTCGGCCTGCGGTGATTGTTGAGCCTTCTGAGATCGATGGCGTCTGGGTGATGATGCAGACCGGGCAGGATCTGGCGTCCACGCGAGCGTGGCCGGTGGCGGCGCCACAGGTGCGCGGCATCATCCGGCTCATCGCCGACTTTGCGAAGGCGTCCGCGACCGATGCGCGGCCGCCGGAAGACTCGACGCGCGTACGCCTCGCGATGAAGGATGGACCTTGGCGTGAGATCCTGATCGGCTCGACGGAGCTCGCGGGGCGCGTGCCCGTTGCGGTCTCGCAAGAGGGCGGAGAAGCGGGCGGGATGCAGGGACTCATGGTCGATGCCGGGCTCGCCAAGCTCCTGCGGCCCGAGGGGATGCTCGCGTGGCGCGAGACGCTTCTGTTTCCGAGCAGCGTTGATCCAAGCACGCGGATCTCGCTCATGGTTGCGGATGCAGTCGGAATCGTCACGCGTCTGGAAGCCTCGAAGGTGCAGGGCCGCTGGGCGCTGACAGCGCCCTTTGCGGCGCGTGCGGAGCCGCAGGCGCCGGCGGGCGTGCTGCTGCTGGCGTCGCGCGCGGTGCCGCGGGCGTTTATTGAGCCTTCGCCGCCCCAGAGCGACACGGGCCTTGATCAACCGAGCCTTGTGCTGCGGCTCGAGCAGCCCGTCAACATGCTGTTCAATGACGCGGTGCGCCGGCGCGTGCTGACTCAGACGCTCGAGCGCGGCTGGGCCAATGGTGAGGGCGTTTCGTTCGCGCGCGTGACGGCGACTCTCACGGACCTTGAGTCGCGCGAGGAGACGGTGGTGTGGGGACCGATGGTGATGTCGGTGGGTGATGAGCACTTCGCGGGGCTGTCGGTGGATCCCTCGAACTGGGTCGCGCGAGTCGCGACGGTGATGCCGCCAGCGGATGTTCGGCGCATCGAGATCGTGCGCGGCGGAGCCGCTTCGGCGCTGGTCCGCACGGTGGATGGATGGCGCGGCGAGGATGGAGCTCGCGCTGATGTCGTTTCTGGCATTGATGCCAACGCGCTGGCCGAGGCGCTGCTCGCGTGGCTCGGCCGCACGCCCGCGGCGTCCATCGAGGCTGGCCCCGCGAGCGCGGGCACGACGACGATCC
>JBBQGR010000458.1:0-2350 GCA_038323185.1 Phycisphaerales bacterium
ATCGCGCAAGCGCACGGTCGGGCCGGGCTTGGCGTCCTCGGCGGTGCCGCGCAGCATCAGGTCCTGCACCTGCTCGACGCGCTCTCGCTCCGAAGCATCGAGCCGGACGACCATCGCGTACCGCCGCACGCCCTGATTCACTTCCGCGACCTCTTCGCCGTAGAGCGCCATCTGTACCTGCTCGGCGGCGTCGGCGGGCGTGAGCCCCGCGGCCGCGAGTTCCTGATGGCGGTAGCGGATCGGCAACGAGGTGATCAACACCTCGCGGTTGGCGGTCACGTCGCGCGCGCCGGGCAAGGACTTGAGCTCACTCTCGATCTGCTTGGCCAGCGCGCGAAGCGTGGGCAGATCTTCGCCGTAAACGTTGATGGCGATCGCCGCGGGCGTGCCCGAGAGGATGTGCGAGAGGCGGTGCTCGATGGGCTGCCCGATCTGCACTGTTACACCGGGGACGCCGCCGGCGATGGCGGAGATCCCCGCACGCACGGCGGAGTAGTCTGCGTCGGGCCGGAGCATGATGTCCAGTTCGCTGTTGCTGACCGGCTCGGCGTGCTCGTCGCGTTCGGCGCGTCCGGTGCGTCGAGTGACGCTCAGCACGCCGTCGAGGGCGATCAGCCGCTGCTCGATCCCGAGGGCCGAGCGGTTGCTCTCGGCCAGGGACGTGCCCGGGGGCGAAGAGACAAACACTGTGAAAGACCCTTCGCGGAACTCCGGCAGGAACGACGTTCCAAACGTGCGGGCCAGCAGCAGCGAGAGGCCGGTGGCCAGCAGCGCCGCACCGATGACGAGCGTGCGGTGGCTCAGCGACCAGCGCAGCGCAGGCTCATAGCGGCGCTTGAGCCACCGCACCAGGAAGCCGTCGGTTTGCGAGTGACCGTGTGAGCCCGCCTGTGCGCCCACGGCGGCGCGCTTGGCAGCCTTGGGCTTGAGCAGCAGCTTGCACATCGCGGGCGTCACCGTCAGTGCGACCACGAGCGAGGCCATGATCGAGACGATGTACGTCGCCGCGAGGGGCTTGAAGAACCGCCCTTCGAGGCCGTCCAGGAACATCAGTGGCAGGAAGACGATGCAGATCAGCACCGTCGCATAGACGACCGACGATCGGATCTCGTTGCTGGCGTTGTAGATCACCTCAACGAAGCCCCTGCGGTCCGCTTCGGGCAAACTCGCGTTCTCTTCCAGCCGCCGGTGCACGTTCTCAACATCGATGATCGCATCGTCCACCAGCTCGCCGATCGCCACGGCAAGCCCGCCGAGGGTCATCACATTGAGCGTCATCCCAAGCCCATCAAGCGTGAGCAGCGCGGCGGCCAGCGACAGCGGCAGCGCCGTCAGCGTGATGATCGTCGTCCGCACGTTCAGCAGGAACAACATCAAAATCACCGCGACGATCACCGTCGCCTCCACCAGCACCCTGAAGACGTTATTCACCGAACGCTGGATGAAGTGGCTCTGGCGGAAGACATCCTTGTTGATGACCACGCCCTTGGGCACGCTCTTCTCGATCTGCACCAGAGCCTTATCGATGGCGTCGGTCAGCGCAAGCGTGTTGGTGCCCGGCGACTTCTGGACCGTCAGCACAACGGCGGGGACGCCCTGGTTGGCCGCCGTGCCGCGTTTGGGCGCGCCGCCCAGCGTCACGTCCGCCACCTCCCCAATGGTGATGGGCAGCCCGTCCTTCATCGTGACCATCGTCGCGGCGATGTCGCGCACGCTCGTCACCCGCGCCGCCTGACGCATCGGCAGTTCCGCGCGGTCCACGTCCGACAGATACCCCGCGCTCGCCGTGCTGTGGGCCTTGCGAGCGGCCTCAACGACATCCTGCACCGTCAGGCCATAGAGCGCGAGGCGATCCTGCTTCACGTTGATCTGATACTCGGGCAGCTCGCCGCCGATGGCCGAAACCTGCGAGATGCCGGGGATGGCCAGCAGCTTGTTGCGCAGGTCAAACTCCGCGTAGGCCCGCAAGTCCAGCTCGGAAACACTCTTGTCGGGCGAAGAAACGGCCAGCAGCATGATCTCGCCAGTGATGCTGGAGATCGGCGTCATCACCGGCTCGACACCCGGCGGCAGCGATGCCTTCGCGCCCGCCATGCGCTCGCCCACCAGTTGCCGCGCCCGGTAGATGTCGGTCCCCCAGTCGAACTCGACCCAGATGAGCGAGAGCGAGATCGCCGACGCCGAGCGCACACGCCGCACGCCCGGCAGCCCATTCACTGCCGATTCCAGCGGGAACGTGACGTACTGCTCCACCTCATCGGCCGCGAGGCCCCCGGCCTCGGTCAAGATCACCACGGTGGGCGCGTTGAGTTCGGGGAAGACATCCACCGGCATCTTGGGCAGCCGCGCG
>JBBQGR010000459.1:0-2349 GCA_038323185.1 Phycisphaerales bacterium
ACCGACGCTTGGTGTTCCGGTTCCTGGCGCGAAGGCGGGATCGACGACATCGATGTCGAGGGAGACGTACGCCGCGCGGCCGGACAACTTTGACACGAAGCCTCGCAGCGCCGCCGCGCCCGTTGCGCGGGCCTGATCTGCCGAGAGGACCTCAACGCCGCGCGACCGAGCGAAGTCCAGGTCGCTGGCCGAGTTCAGCGGGCCACGGATCCCCAGCGAGATCATCGCGCTCGGGTCGACGATGCCGTCCTCGATGGCGCGGATGAATGGCGATGCGTGTCCCCAGCGCTCGCCCCAGACGGCATCGACGGTGTCGAGATGCGCATCGAAGTGAACGAGCGCAAGCCCGCCGCGCGGGCGGCCGTGTCGTTCCCACGTGACGCGCATGTTCGCGTAGGCGATGGAGTGATCGCCGCCAAGCGCGAGCAGTCGTGTGCCCGGATCTGCAATCCCCCTGGCCCACTCGCCCGCGGCGTCGAGCGTCTCCTTGATTGAGTACGGCCGCACGGGCGCATCGCCCGCGTCCGCCAGGCTGAGCTTCTCGCAGACATCAACCGCGTGCTCGATGTGGTACCGCTTCACGTACTGCGAGGCCTCGCGGATCGCGCGCGGTCCGAAGCGAGCGCCGGGGCGGTACGTCACGCCGCCGTCGAAGGGAATTCCGTACACGGCCCAGTCCACCGGCCGGTGCGCGGGCTCGACCGCCTCCAGCATCGGATACCGGGCAAAGGTCGAGATCCCCGCGAACCGCGGCGAGAGACGAGCATCTGGTATTCTGGTTGGCATAGACGCCGAGCGTATCGACCGCCAACGATCCGTGGGAGTCACGACATGGGTCAGCAAGTACCGCCGGGTGGACCGGGTGATTTCGGTGCAGCCTTCGGCGGTCCGCCGCCGCTGGGTGGTGTTCCGCCGATGATGCCTGGGATGATCTTGGTTGCGCGGTACCAGCCGATGGTTGGACCGCCCTTTGGAGTGGGGGAGGTGCTCTCGGCGGCATGGCGGACCTTGTTCAGCCAGCCGGGCACGTTGATCGGCGCGACGTTGCTGTACGTGCTCGTCTCGATTGCTGCTTCGTTCATCCCGTTTGTCGGCGGGATCGCGTCGATCTTCCTGGGGCCGCTGTACGTGGCGACGGTCTATCTGTTTGTGCGTGCGGCTCGTGACCAGCCGGTGCGGGTGGGTGAGATGTTCCAGGTGTTTGGGCCGCGGTATTGGCCGCTGCTTGCGATCTACCTGCTCGTCATGATTGCGATCGTCGTTGCGGGCATCCCGACGCTCATCGCAATCATTGCCGGGGTTGTGGTCGGTCTTTCCGGCGATGGGAGCAGGGGCGCGATGACGGTTGCGTTCATCGTGGGCGGGGTTGGAGTGGTGCTCGGCGTGGTTGCGAGCATGTTTGTCACGGTGCGTCTGTGGTTCGCCACGACGCTCTATCTGGATGCGCCGCTTGGCTCGCTGGACATCCTTGAAGCCATCAAGTTCAGTTGGCGATCGACGGCTCGATCGTGGCCCACGCTGATTGCCGCGCAGTTGATCATCATCGTGTGTGTTGTGGCATCGTTTCTGATGCTGGTGGTTCCGTTCTTCGTCGTCGGGCTGCCGTTGGCGTTCGCGTTTCTTGGTGCTGCTCATGCGATGCTCTTCCCCCTGACGAACCAGCGTCGCTGTTCTCAGTGCGGCTATGAACTTGGCGGCAACTTCCCGGGTGCGGCCTGCTCCGAGTGCGGCACGATTCCGGGCACGGTGTGAGGTTGAGTGCGCTGGGCGGCTATGCGAGCGGGCCGTCGTCAACGCGCATGCCCGGCGGCGTTGTTGAGGCGTCGCCGGATTCGACCATTCCCGCGACGGGATAGGCGCAGTAGTCGAGGCTGAAGGCGCCGGCGGGGCGATGGTTTCCAGAGTGGCCCAGGCCGCCGAAGGGGAGCTTGCTGCTGGCGCCGGCGGTGCCTGTGTTCCAGTTCACGCATCCTGCTCTGGCCTCTTGCATGAAGCGGTCGGCGTGGGCTCGGCTGCGCGTGAAGATGGATGCGGCGAGGCCGAACGAGGTGGCGTTGACCTGCGCGATGGCTTCTTCGAGCGACGGCACGACGCTGATGCGCAGGAAGGGGGCGAAGATCTCGATGTCGGATCCGGCGTGGGTGCCTGCGGAGCCGTGTGTGAAAGGGACGAATCGCTCGACGCGCATGACGCCGGGGCTCATGTACCAGCCGGGGCTCTGGCGCGTTGAGGGTCCGTCGATGGCGCGCGGCTCAACGAGGAGCTCGCCGCCCGCGCGGGCGAGCGAATGGATTGAGGAGAGGGCCGATGAACGCGCGGCGTCGGAGATCAGCGGGCCCATGAAGACCG
>JBBQGR010000460.1:0-2344 GCA_038323185.1 Phycisphaerales bacterium
GGTCGCCATCGCCACCGCGCGGCGCGTTGCGAACCAAACCCGGCCTTCCCTCCTCACCGCGGCGTAACCCCGGGCCTTCCCTCCCCATCTGGACCGGAAACTACCGCCAACCGGTCCGCCATGCCGGAATGCGCGAACCAGCGGACCGCGCCGGTCCTATATCATGTCTAAGGGCGATGACGGTTCGGATCGCTGGCGCGCATCTCATCTCTAGCCGTCCCCTGCCCGATTTCCACGGGTCGGTCACACACGCCGGCGGCGAGAACCTTCCTCAGCCGCCCGCACACACACGGAGCCCTCCATGCTCGCAGGTCGTGCCCCCGCCCTCCATTGCGCTCGCAACCTCTCACTCAAGGCGCGGCTCCTAGCCCTCGGCCTGATCAGCGCCGCGATGCTGGCCCCGGGCTTGACGCCTGGCGCGTTCGCACAGGTCGACACAACCCAGCGCGTGGCGCTCCCCGCCGCGGGCAACGAGCAGGCCCTCGCGAGCTGGTCCGGCGACCTCTGGCGCACGGCCCGCAGCGGCGACTCGAAGTCCTTCGCGGACTTGCTAAGCCGGTACGCCGATGAGCCAGCGGACGCCGACTCACTCCAGGCGCTGGCCGCGCGCCTCAAGACCCACATCGCCGGGCGTGAGTCCAAGCGCACCGGACGCCTCGTCGAGATCAAGACCGAGCTTGAGAAGCACCTCTCCGGCACCACCGATCTCTCGCTTGCACGCGCGCTGCGCTCGGCCATCGAGTGGCAGACCAGCGCGGTCGAGAAGGAGGCCGTCCTCGCCGACGTGCGCATCAAGGACCTCGTGTCGAGAGCGACTCCCGCGGCCCACGCCGCCGAGAAGCGCGGCGACGCCCTCGTCGCGGGCGAGCTCTTCGTCCTGCTTGACCTCCTCAACGAAATGGCGGGCACCTATCGCGACGACGTGCGCCGTATCGCGCAGCGCCAGGAGATGCTCCGCCTCTACGCCCCCAAGCGCCTGTGGGAACTCCGCAACGAACGCCAGAAAGAACTGATCGCCGCGGCCAAGTCCGACCGCGAAGATAAGGCCGCCGCCGCCGCGAAGGCCGCGGCGGAAGAGAAGCCCGACGCAACCAAGACCGAGGCCGATGTCAAGGCCCTCGCGAAGGCCGAGGCCGCCGCGAAGAACCTTGAACGCCCGCTGCCGCCCTACAACGCCTTCGGCGACGACTGGAACGAGAAGCTCAAGACCGTCGATCAGACGCTCGTCGAGCGCGCACTCGCCTTCACCCGCCGCCATGTCGAGCAGGTCCCGACGAACACCGTGGTGCTCGGCGGCCTCGAGGCCGTCCACACGCTCGCGACGACCGAGGAGTTGAAGGCCACCTTCCCATCGATGGCCGACGATGCCCTGCGTGCGCGCTTCGTCGCGATGGTCGATGACGAGATCACTCAGGTCAAGGCCCAGGCCGCGCCGCTCGACGCCGTGAAGGTCAGCCAGTTGCTGGACCGGGTTCGCAAGGCCAACGACCGGACGCTGAAGCTCCCCGGCGAGGCGCTGTGGCACGAGTTCGGCAACGGAGCACTCGGCCGCCTCGATGAATACTCGCAGGTGATCTGGCCTGATGAGGTCCGGCGCTTCCAGAAGAACACGCAAGGTCGCTTCGTCGGCGTCGGCATCCAGATCGAGTACGACGACCTCCAGAACATCCGCGTCGTCACGCCGCTGGAAGGCACGCCCGCGCAGCGCGCTGGCGTTCACCCCGGCGACCTCATCACGCACGTCGACGATCGCGCGCTTTACGGCCTCTCGCTCGATCAGGCCGTCGATGTCATCACCGGCCCTGCCAACACCAAGGTCAAGCTGACCATCGCGCGCCCGCCCGTGTCCAAGGATCGCGCAGCGGCCAGCACGAACAGCAAGGCCAGCGATCTCGTCGATGCCGCCATCGCCAGCGAGATCCTGAATTTCACGCTCACGCGCTCGCAGATCAAGGTCGGCTCGGTCAAGGGCTGGGAGCGCAGCGGCGTGCGCGAGGATGATTGGAACTGGTTCATCGATCCCGACCACAAGATCGGCTATGCCCGGCTCACGCAGTTCTCCGACACCACCGGCGCCGAGTTCGATCGCGCGATCCGCGACATGAAGAAGGAGGGTTTGTCGGCCCTCATCCTCGACCTGCGCTTCAATCCCGGCGGCCTCCTCGACGAGGCCGTTCGAATCTCGCGCCGCTTCATCGACTCACCCAGCGGCCTGATCGTCGCATCCAAGACCGCTGGCGGCCGACTCGAGAATCCCGAATACGCCGAGCCCGACATGGCCAGCTTGTCCAAGCTTCCCGTCGTGGTCCTCATCAACGAGGGCTCGGCATCGGCCTCCGAGATC
>JBBQGR010000461.1:0-2338 GCA_038323185.1 Phycisphaerales bacterium
AGAACGGCCAGGGCGATGAGTGCCTCTTCATCCACTTTGGCTCGGGCGTCTGCCACACGACGATGGGCACGCTGAAGTTCGGTCCCAAGGACTACGTCGTCATCCCCAAGGGCGTGATCTACAAGGTGATCTGGAACCAGCGTCAGAACGGCCTCGATGGCAAGCCCACGGACAACGGCCCGCCAGTGGCCGACATGCCGCTGGGCAAGTTCCTACTGATCGAGACGACCAACGGCAGCCACATCGGCCCGCCGCCGCGCTACGTGAGCAAGGCCACCGGCCAGTTCCTGGAGCACGCGCCGTACTGCGAGCGCGACCTCCGCCTTCCCGAGTTCCCCATGACGTGGGATGAGCGCGGCGACTTCCCCGTGCGCATCAAGGCCCGCGACCTGATCCACGAGTACGTCTACCACTACCACCCGCTCGACATCGTGGGCTGGGACGGCTGCTACTACCCCTTTGTCTTCAACGTCGACGACTTCAGCCCGATCACTGGCAAGCTGCACATGCCGCCGCCGATCCACCAGACCTTCGAGGCCCACAACTTTGTCATCTGCTCGTTCTGCCCCCGCATGCTCGACTATCATCCGCAGTCGATCAAGGTGCCTTACAATCATAGTAACCTTGATAGCGACGAAGTATTATATTATGTCGAGGGCAACTTCGGCAGCAGGAAGGGCATCGAGGTCGGCAGCCTGACCGCCCACCCGCAGGGCATCCCGCACGGCCCGCACCCGGGCACGATCGAGGCCAGCCTCGCCGCGACCCACACGCAGGAACTCGCGGTGATGTGCGACACCTTCCGCCCTCTCTTCCCCACCAAGCTCGCGGCGATGGACCTCTCGCAGGGCGGCCTCGACGACGCCAAGTACCCCGCGAGCTGGCAGGGCGAGCACTTCCCCGGCCTCTCCACGGGCAAAATGCACTTGAACGGTGTCACGGTCCCGCAGGCAAGCGCCATCGCGTTTCCGAAGGAAGTCCACCCGGTCGAGGTCATCAAGGCGGGCGTCTCGCACACGACGATGCCAGCGCCAAAGAGTACCAACGGCTCAAGCGCTGGCAATGCAGCGGCGAATGGAGCGACACCAACGAGCACGGCGAACGTGTGGGCGCCGTGAGTGAGTGCCGTCTGTAAACAGGACATGAGAAAGCAGTAACACTTCGCGATGATCGCACGGCCAAGCCATGAACGCTCACCCGAGCCCCTCCATGGAGGGCTTCGTCTCACTGAGCGAGCATTCTTTGAACTCCCCGGCGATGGCTGGACCTACGAGCTCATTGGCGGCGTCGTCGTGCCCAAGATCGAGTCCGAGTTTTCACACGACACGCCGCCAAAGTACAATGGCCTGCGCATGACCGTCGCCGAGTACGCCTCCCTGCCCGAGGACGGCTATTGGTGCGAACTCATCCAAGAAGTGGTCGTCTCGTCGCCAGGCCCGGGCCGAATGCACCAGGACATCGCGGGCCTTCTCTACTTCCTTCTTCGCTCGCACATCGAAGCACACCCCGGCGGCACACTTCTCTATCAAGTTGATGTCACACTCGGGTTCGACGAGCTGTACCGCCCTCATCTCTGCTACTTCGCTCCAGGCCGCTTGGATCCGAGCTCGCAACGCATCGAGGTCGTGCCTGATCTCATCATCGAGAGTGTCTCCGTCGGCAGCGCGGCCCGGGACCTCAACGCAAAGCGCGACACCTATGAGCGAGCCGGCGTCCGCGAGTACATCGTCGTTGATCCCATCGACCGCCGCGTCGTCACCTTCCGCCGCAGCGCTGGCCAGTTCGTGCAGGCAGCGGCGGGCCAGGTCATGGAAATCGAAACGATCCCAGGCCTAAGCCTCGATCTCTCGCGCGTCCGCGCGGCGTTTGGATGAAACGCTTCCGTGCACGCAAGCTGTAAGTTGCATGTCGAAGCACAAAGCTGGCCGCACCACGGGAGAACCAAAGGTGGATCGAAGACCAACCGACGTCGAAATCCGCCAGTGGAACCAAGAGTTCGAGGCCGCGGCCAAGCGCCCACTCGAGCAACGCATGAAGCACGCCTTCATCAAGACCTAAAGGCTATTCCTCGACGACGCGATATACCGATCCTTCGACACAATGGAGGAGTACAGGCTGTGGCGCGAGCGAGAATTGCCGAGCTGGCTTGGGTTTGGACGGGCTGACCCATGATCAGTGTCGAGGCTAGGACGTGTGGATGATCAGCAGTGTGTTAACGAAATATGAGTCAAGTGAAATGTGTGTGCTCGTCCTGAGACAAAAATGGCGATAATAGAAAACGTCTTGTAAAGCGTATTCTCAACATTCGGCATCCTCGGATCAAATCGCCCAGTCCGAA
>JBBQGR010000462.1:0-2314 GCA_038323185.1 Phycisphaerales bacterium
GGCGGGCGGCCGGCTCAAAACGTTCCACTGGTCGATCTCTCAGCTCAAGGACAACCCCGCCTACCAGCCGCGCGCGGCCGACGAGCGCGTGGGGTACTTCACGACCAGCTTCCGCGACCTTGGCAAGTTTCGCGATGATCAGGTTGCCACGCGGTATATCAATCGCTGGCACCTCGAGAAGAAGGAGCCCAAGCTCAAGATCTCGCCGCCGAAGCAGCCGATCGTGTACTACGTGGAGCACACCGTGCCTGCGCGGTACCGTCGCTGGGTGAAGGAGGGCACGCTCTACTGGAACAAGGCCTTTGAGGAAGTCGGCATTCGCGACGCCATCGAGGTCTACTACCAGGACAAGGAGACCGGGGCCCACATGGACAAGGACCCCGAGGATGTCCGCTACAACTTCATCCGCTGGCTTGCCAACGATATCGGCACGGCGGTCGGACCCAGCCGCGCCCACCCGCTCACGGGCGAGATTCTCGATGCCGACATCGTGCTGACCGACGGCTGGATCCGTCACTTCTGGTACCAGGCCAACGAGTTTGCGCCCAGTGTCGCGATGGAAGGGTTCGGCTCGGACACGATGGCGTGGCTTGACAAGAACCCGCAGTGGGATCCGCGCGTGCGTCTGGCCAAGCCCGAGGATCGCTCCCGCATCATCACTGAGCGCGCGATGGAGCAGGCGCGCCGGGGCGTGGCGGGTGTGAATGGCTGGGGCGGCGCGGCGATCGCGATGGACCCGACCGTTGAGAGTAACGCGGACCTCTCACGCCTCTCAGAGTTCGTGCGCACGCCCAGCGGCCTGTGCATGATGAGCGAGGGCCTTTCCCGCGATATGGCGGTGGCTGGCCTCTATATGGATGTCATGGGCCTCATCGACGAGCCGCCCGTGCCCGACACTGACGACACCCAGAAGGACGATGCCAAAAAGGATGAAGCGAAGAAGGATGAGCCCAAGAAGGACGACGGCGACCGGCTCGATGGAATTCCCGAGTGGTTCGTCGGGCCCGCGCTCGCGCACCTGACGGCGCACGAGGTCGGGCACACGCTGGGCCTTCGCCACAACTTCAAGGCCTCGTCGCAGTACACGCTGAGCGAGATCAACTCCGAGGCGCTGAAGGGCAAGCCCAACAGCGCGTCGGTGATGGACTACAGCCCTATCAACATCAACATGGACGCCAACGCCGTTCAGGGCGACTACAGCATGATCGGGATCGGCAGCTACGACATGTGGGCCATCGAATACGGCTACACCCTCGGCGAGACCAAGGACGTCCTCAAGAAGGTGAACCAGCCCGGGCACATGTACCTGACCGACGAGGACACCGGCGGGCCCGATCCGCTCGCTCGCCGTTACGACTGGTCGAAGAACCCCATCGACTACGCCAAAAGCCTGATGCAGCTCGCCAACCTCTCGCGCGGACGCATCATCGAGAAGTTCGTGAAGGATGGCGAGCCCTGGTCCAAGGCACGCCGCGGCTACGAGATCACGCTCTCGACGCACCTCAACGCGGTCTCGATCATGTCGGGCTGGATCGGCGGGGCGCACATCAACCGCGATCGCAAGGGCGATCCGGACGGGCGCGTGCCGATCGAGCCGGTGCCCGCGCAGGTGCAGCGCGACGCATTGGACTTCATCATCGCCAACACCTTCTTCGACGACACCTTCGGCCTGACGCCCGAGCTGCTCGTGCGCATGACGGTGAACAAGGACGAGGACGCGCGCGCGGACCCCACGTGGCCCATCAACGACCGCATCGCGGGCGTGCAGTCATCGGCGCTGACGATGCTCATGAACCCCGGTCGCCTGCGCCGGGTCTATGACAACGAGCTCTACAAGCCCGCGGACCAGGACGCCGTGACGCTGCCCGAAGTGCTCGACCGCGTCACGGTTGCAGTGTGGAAGGAGCTTGATGGCGGGGTGTCGGAGCGGTTCACGCCCCGCAAGCCCATGATCTCCTCGCTGCGGCGCAACCTGCAGCGCGAGCACGCGGATCGCCTGATCGACCTCGCGATGAGCGACGGCTTCAACGAGGCTGGCAAGACGATCTCGACGCTCGCGGCTCTCACGCTCCGCCAGATCTCTTCCAGGATCGAGGCCACGCTCAAGGAGGGCGACAGCAACATCGACGCGTACACGCTCGCGCACCTGAGCGACGTGCGGACACGAATCGACAAGGCCCTCGACGCTGGCTACATCCGCAACGCCAGCGGCGGCGGCGGGTTCAACCCGGCAATGTTCATGTTCGGGCAGACGGCAGCGCCGGTCGCGGCGTATGGCGCTGGCCAGAACGCTTATGCCGAGTCCGCGGCCGTT
>JBBQGR010000463.1:0-2303 GCA_038323185.1 Phycisphaerales bacterium
CGGTGGCGTGGTGCTTGAGGCCGCGGCGACGGTCGCGGAGACGACGCGACTTGCCCTGGCGATCGCGGAGGTAGTAGAGCTTGGCGCGACGGGCGTCGGCGCGGCGGACAACCTCGAAGCGCGAGACCATCGGAGAGTTCACCGGGACGATGCGCTCGACGCCGACCTCGTCGACGACCTTGCGGATCGTGGCCATCTCGTTGATGCCGCGCCCGCAGCGCGAGATCACGATGCCCTGAAAGACCTGCGTGCGTTCCTTATCGCCCTCTACGATGCGAAAGTGCACGTTGATGATGTCGCCAGGCTCGAAGTTGGGAATGTCCTTCTTCAGGACCTCGGCGTTGATCTGCTGCAGGATCTCGTTCATGGCTTGCTCGCTGGCTCGACTGTGTTGAACTGCTGAACCGGATTGAACGGACTGGCCCACCGTCACGTGCCGCGGGGCCAGCGCTCCGAGTAGGGCCGAAACGATAGGTCGATGCCGGGCCAGTGTCGAGGAGACTTTGTGAGCTGGTTGCGTCCGATTCAGAGACCAGCAAATCCGTGATCATGCCCCGGGAGGATGATCATGCCCTAGTTTGGGTTCCGAAAGGATGTCCGGCCTGCGTTGACGCGTGCGTTCGAGACGCTGCGCCAGGCGCCATGCCTCAATTTTGGCATGGTCGCCGCTGAGAAGGACCTCGGGGACTGGAAGGCCCATCCACTCCCGCGGCTTGGTGTAGTGGGGGCAGTCGAGCAGCCGCGCGACAGCAGGACCGCTCGCATCGGCGGCCCTTGACTTCTTCGACAATGGCTTGGGCGCGAGAAGATTGAAGGCCGAGAAGCTGTCCTGGCTGGAACTGGCCTGATCGCCCAAGACGCCGGGCAACAGTCGGGCGATGGCATCGATCAGGACGAGCGCACCCAGCTCGCCGCCACTGAGGACGTAGTCGCCGATTGAGACTTCAAGCGGCGCGAGCTTCTCGATCACCCGCTCGTCCAACCCCTCGTAATGACCCGCAATCATCAGGAGACGTGGCTCCGTGGCCAGCCGCTCGACCATCGCCTGCGTGAGCGAGACACCCTGCGGCGTAAGCAGGACGCGCAGGGCCAGCCGCGCAGGCTGCACATCGTCGAGAGCCTCGACGGCCTGCACCGCGTCCCACAGCGGCTGGCACAACATGACCATTCCGGGCCCGCCTCCAAAGGGTCGGTCGTCCGTCTTTTGATGCTTGTCGGTCGTGAAGTCGCGGATGTTGGTGGCATGGACGGACAACGCCCCCGCGGCGATGGCCCGCGAAGGGATCGACACGCCCAGAACGCCCGATGGCGAGCCGGAGAAAAGCTCTGGAAATGTCGTCAGGACGTCAATTCGCACGGTGAATGGTAGGTAATTCATCGCCCTCGCGACGCAATCACCCCGGGCACTCAGAAATCAATCTGGATCGAGGCATGAGAAATTGATGGAATCGGATAGTCCGATCCAGTATGCTAACGCTCGAGAGAGGGACGAGACAACGCGCGTGCGCTGCCTCTTCCCCCACATCTGGCCGGTACCGCGATCTGCGGATTCCACGCGCCGTGGCGCGGGAGTCCACGGAATCTTATCCCGGCGGGAGAGACCCATGAAGACGTGCATGTCAGTTCTGGTAATGGCCGCGGTTGCTGGCTTCGCGACGGTGGCGAGGGCCCAGCCGGGCAGCGTCAACGACCTGTACATCATCAGCGACACGCAGAACGAGATCTACCAGTTCGAGCGCAACGGCACGTACGTTCCGGGCACGTTCCCCGGCGGGGCCAAGCCGCTGGTCTTCTCAAACTCCGGCCAGGTGCGGCCGATCTCCGCATACACCGGTGCCTTCGGCGGGCTCAACAACAACTTCTTCATCGGTGGCTTCGGCGGCGTGACGGAAGTCGACGGTGACACCGGCGCGTTCGTTCGCGCGTACAACAACTTCCGGGCCGAGGGCGTGGACGTCAATCCCTACAACAACAACCTCCTCACCGGCGGACCCGGCGGCATGCAGGAGTACAACACAAGCACCGGCACTCTGCTGCGCGTGATCCCGACGGCGGCGGGCAACGACGCGCTCATGCGCGTCCGCTTCAACGATGTGTGGGTGGCCCAGTGGAACAGCGCCGCCTACGGCATCGAGCGTCGCGATTACGCCACCGGCAACGTGATCAGCACGATCTCCGTCCCGTTCGGTCCCCACGAGATCGACTTCGGACCCGACGGCAACCTCTACGCCACCGCGCTGTACGAGTCTGATGCCGCGACCACGGGCGTCTGGAAGTACGATTTCTCAACCTCGAACTGGTCG
>JBBQGR010000464.1:0-2284 GCA_038323185.1 Phycisphaerales bacterium
CCATCGGCGAGCTCGCAACACTGCTTGGAGCGCTGGGCGCACGCGTCGAGTCGCTCGGCGTGCGCGGCTATCCACCCTTGCAGATCTGGGGTCCATCAACCGATGCGCCGGCGCACCAGGGCGTGCTTGAGATTGGCCGCACGCGCTCGAGCCAGTTTGTCTCGGCGTTGCTGCTCGTTGCTCCCTGGATGGGCCGCGGGCTCGCGCTTGGGTTCACTGACGACATCACCAGCGAGTCGTACATCGAGATGACGACGGGGCTGCTGTCGCGGCTGGGTGCGCGGGTGCAGGTTGATCGCGCGGCACGGACGCTGACCGTTTGCGGCGGCGGCCTTGTTGGCTTTGATTTCGATATCGAGCCCGACGCGAGCGGCGCGACGTATCCATGGGCGATGGGCGCGGTGGTGCCGGGACTTTGCGTGCGCGTGCCAGGCTTGTCGCACCCATCGCTGCAGGGTGACGCGCGCTTTCCCTCGCTGCTGGCGGCGATGGGGGCGACGGTTTCGTCGTCGCCGATTGCAACGAGCGTGACCGGGCCATCGCAGTTGCGTGCCATCGACGCGGACTTGTCGCTGATGCCCGACGCGGCGATGACGCTCGCGGCGGCCGCGTGCTTTGCCGAAGGAACAACGACGATCCGCGGCCTGCGCACGCTGCGCGACAAGGAGACGGACCGTGTCGAGGCGACGCGCATCGAGCTGAGCAAGATCGGCGTTGATGTTCGTGTGGGAGTCGGAGGCGATGCGGATGCGCTGGTGATCACGCCGCCGCGGGGCGGTTTGTGTGCCGAGCGTGCCGCGCGAGTTGAGTTTGAAACCTACGACGATCATCGCATGGCGATGTCGCTCTCGCTGGTGGCGCTGCGCCGCCCGAACACGTGGATCCGAGATCCTGCGTGCGTGGGGAAGACCTATCCGGGATACTGGGCCGAGCTGTCGCGGTTGTACGAGGTGGCGGCGAAGGGAGTCTGACCGTGCGTCACATCGTTCTGATCACCACCGGCGGCACGATCGAGAAGACCTACGACGAGGCCACGGGCTCGCTCGAGAATCGCCGCTCCATCGTGGGGCGCATGCTGCGTCGCGTGCGACTCGAAGAGACCTCGATCTCGCAGATCGAGCTGATGTCAAAGGACTCGCTGCTCATGACCGACGATGATCGCGCTCGCATCGTCGCGACGGTGCGGCTCGCGGTCGGCGGCATGCCCAGGCCAACGGGCGTCGTGATCCTGCACGGCACCGACACGCTCCAGGCAACGGGCGAGCGGCTGGCAACGGACCTTGGAATGCCAGCGTGCCCCGTGGTGCTCACGGGCGCGATGAGGCCCTTCGAGATGACGCGGAGCGACGCGCTCCAGAACCTGACCGAAGCAATCTTCGCGGCGGGCGTGCTTGCGCCCGGCGTGTACTGCGTGGCGCACGGGCGTGCGATGGCCTTCCCCGGCGTGGTGAAGGACCGTGAACGCGGGACGTTCGACAAGCCTGCCTGATCGGCCGCACCTCGATAGTTCGGGGCCGACGCGACAGCGTCCGAGATGGCAAAGCTATCGCACCGACCCTCCAACGATGTCGTTGTAATCGGCACGACCGCGCTGCGCGATCCGAGCGATGACATGGGCTATCGAGACCGGTTGATCTGATTTGGAATCGAGTCGGTGCTGCGCGGACGGCGCGCATTTGCGGGGCGATGTTGCCCGCGAACGAGACCGGAGGGACGAATCCTGATCGAACGAATCGAGAGCCGCAGACATGAATAAGGCCAGCCTCATCGGCATGTTGATCGGGTTTGGTGCCATGGGCTTTGTCTTCTTTGAGGTCTCGCACAGGCACCTCATGATGTTCTTCTCGCTGGAGGGCGTCTTGATGGTGGGATTCGGCTCCGCGAGCGTGACGTTCATGGCGATGCCGATAGACCGCATGATGCAGGTTCCGGGGTGCATGAAGCGAATCCTGTTCGATAGCGGCATGAAGCCGATCCACGTCATCGAGACGATACACCTGCTGTCGGAGAAGGCTCGTCGCGAAGGGATCCTGGCACTCGAGGGCGAGGTGAGCAAGATCAAGGATCGGTTCCTGGGCGCTGGCCTCAAGATGGCAATCGACGGCGTGGAACCGGCCAACATCGAGCAGACGCTTCGCATGGAAGTGATGGCGATGACCGAGCGTCACAAGGCTGGCAAGAAGTTCTTCGATCTCATCAAGGTGTACGTGACCTGCCCCCCAAATCCTGATCCAGCAACTATGAGAGTCCCAACGGGCCGAGGTTCGGCCCCGGAGACTCTGGA
>JBBQGR010000465.1:0-2282 GCA_038323185.1 Phycisphaerales bacterium
GGCTTCGAACGCATCCATCCCGGCCGCCGAGGCGAGATCATCCGCTACACGTGGTCGCGCGACTCCGCCGATCCCGTCACCGGCATGGTCGACAACTCCATCTCATTCCGAATCGAAGTCGGCGGCGAGGTCGTGCAGGAACTCCCCCGCGCCTTCTTCTACCGCTGGCGACTCTGGAGCATCGCCGAACTTCGTGAAGCACTCTTGGAAGCAGGCTTCGCTGGCGTCAGCGTCCATATCGATACCAACATCGCCCCGGGTCAGGTGCCACGAGGCATCGCGAGCCCCGCCGAGCTTGGCGACGATTGGATCGTGCTCATCGTGGGACGCGTGTAGCAGCCGCTCGCGCCCGGATGCCCCACCTCCACCACGCACCTCTACCATCCCGCCCTTGGAGCACAACATGACGACCGACACCTCAACGCCCGCAACACCAACACCTCCCTCCCACCACTTCATCGATGAGATCATCCTTGCCGACAACGCCGCGCTGCGCTGGGGGCAGAACGCCGACGGCACTCCGAAGGTCCACACTCGCTTCCCACCCGAGCCAAACGGCTACTTGCACATCGGCCACGCGAAGAGCATCTGCCTCAACTCCGGCCTCGCTCGCCGCTACGGCGGCCACTTCAACCTGCGCTTCGACGACACCAACCCGGCCAAGGAAGAGCAGGAGTACGTCGATTCGATCATCAAGGACGTAAAGTGGCTCGGCGCGGACTTCGACCTCCCGCCCAGCGGCGGCGGCCTCTTCTACGCCAGCAACTACTTCGATCAGATGTACGCGTGGGCCGTCGAGCTCGTGAAGAAGGGTCATGCCTATGTCTGCGACCTCTCCGCTGAAGAGATGAGCAAGCGCCGCGGCGATCTGCGCATGCCCGCGACCAGCCCCTTCCGAGATCGCCCGATGGCCGACACGCTGCGCCTTCTCGAAGAGATGCGCGACGGCAAGCATGCCAACGGCAGCAGGACGCTGCGTGCGCGGATCGACCTCGCGAGCCCAAACTTCGTGATGCGTGATCCGGTCATGTATCGCGTGGTGCACGAGCACCACCACAACACCGGCAACCGCTGGTGCATCTATCCCATGTACGACTGGGCCCACTGCCTTGAGGATTCCCTCGAAGGAATCACGCACTCCATCTGCACGCTCGAGTTCCGCAACAACCGACCCCTCTACCACTGGTTTATTGATCGCATCAACGAAGGCCGCACGACCGACGGCAGCGGCCCATGGGGCAAGCCCATCCATCATCCGCAGCAGATCGAGTTCGCGAAGCTGCGTCTGACATCGGTCATCCTCAGCAAGCGCAACCTCCTTCGAATGGTGCAGGAGAAGGTAGTCAAGGGATGGGACGATCCGCGCATGCCCACGCTCTCGGGCGTCCGCCGGCGCGGCTTCCCCGCGGCTGCGATCCGAAACTTCTGCGAAGAAGTCGGCGTGACGACCCAGGACAGCACGATCGATCTCGGCCGCCTCGAGAACAGCGTGCGCGATCACCTCAACAAGACCGCCCCGCGCGCGATGGGCGTCCTCCGCCCGGTCAAGGTGCGAATCGAGAACTGGCCCAAGAACGCCGATGGCACGCCGACCGTCGAGATGCTCGACTTCGTCGTGAATCCCGAGGACGAGGAGCGCGGCCTCGCGTCCGCCCGACGCAAAATCGCCTTCGCTGGCGAGCTCTTCATCGAGCGCGAGGACTTCATGGAAGTCCCCGCGAAGAAGTTCTTCCGCCTCGCGCCCGCCAGCGCGGGCGGCGTCGAAGTGCGCCTGCGCTGGGCCTACTTCATCAAAGCCACCGGCGTCGTGAAAGACGCGAGCGGCGAAGTCACCGAGATCATCGCAACCTACGACCCTGCAACCCGCGGCGGCGACGCGCCCAAGGGCCCCGATGGCCTCCCAGTTCGCAAGGTCAAGGGCACGATCCACTGGGTCAGCGCGCTCCACGCCATCCCCGCCGAGGTCCGCCTCTTTGATCGCCTCTTCTCGCACGAAGACCCGGGCCACGACGGACCCGGCGGCGAAGAGCGCGACTTCCTTCTTGACCTCAATCCACACTCGCTCGATCTTGTCACCGCACGCATCGACCCCTATCTCGCGGCGGTGCAGGTCGGCGACACCTTCCAGTTCGAACGCCTTGGCTACTTCCGCGTCGACGAGGACTCAAAGCCCGGCGCACTCGTCTTCAATCGCACCGTCACACTCAAGGACAGTTGGAGCAAAGCAAAGGAGTAGCGACATGCCCTCAACGTCGATGTTTGCCCGTCCTCGCGCACTCGTC
>JBBQGR010000466.1:0-2276 GCA_038323185.1 Phycisphaerales bacterium
CGCTGGTCTTCTCTTCTTCTGCCGCCAGGCGCTCCAGTTCCTCCCGCTTGGTAATGGCCGACGAGATCGCCTCGTGCGGGTTGCCTCGCTCTACCAGCCGGATCGGCATCTTGATCATCTGCGCCGCCTTCAACTCGGCGGCCGAGACGCTGAACAGGATGTTGCTGCCGACCTTGCTCTTGGTGTGCGCCGCGGGAGTCGCGGTGAACTCGATGATGCCAGCGGGGTTGAACCGCCGCAGCGTTTCATACGACAGATCGCTCCGGGCGTTGTGCGCTTCATCCACGATCACAAGCGGCATCCGCAGCCGGAAGACGTTGGCGAGGCTCTGGGCGAACGTGCCCCCCACCCCGACCTCAGCCACGAGATTTCCGTCCGCATCGGTCTGTTCCAGGAGCGCCAGTTGCGTCGGCGGCAGGTTGGCGAAGTGGTCCATCAGTTCGCCATTGCCGCGATAGACCAGCCGTCCCTCTTTCGCGGCCACGCGGAAGGTCTGCATCGTCGCTACGACAATGGTGGTGTCCGCGTCCAGCGTGCCGGGCTTCACCGACAGCGCCTCTTGGGTCGAGAGGACCGTTACGCAACCCTTGAACGCCTCATCAAGCGCGGCGCGGTACGGGTGCCGCCGATCGCGCAGGGCCTTCAAGGTCTGTTCCACGATCGTGTTGCTGGGGGCGAGCCACAGCACCATCGCTCGCTCGGCGTGCAGAAACGCTCGCGCCGCGACGCCCACGGTGTGAGCCGCGATGATCGTCTTGCCGCCGCCAGTGGGCACCCGCAGGCAGACATAGGGGAACGCTTCGCTCTCGGGCCACGACGAGATCACCGCGTACTCGGAGCGGCGTTTGAGCGCATCCAGCGGGCGCGAATCGCTCTGGTTGAACGCGGCCTTGGCCCCCTTCTCTCGCGCGAGACGGAGGTAGGTGTCGAGCACCTTGAGGCACTCGGATTGATAGTCTTTGAGGGCGTGCGTCACCGGTCAGTGCTCCCCGCTCTGGTCGGTGCCGCCCGCCTTCCCCGGCGGCAGCCGCTCCACGTTTTTCGGCAGCGTCTTTTCCTCGCTCTTGACCCGCCGCTCCAACTTCTTGATGTCCTCGGCGGGGGGCAGGGCCTCGGGCCGGATTCCGCGATCCGCGAGCAACCTCCGCACGTCCCCGTTGTTCTGCACGTGCTCGGTGGTGATGCCGTGCTCGGTGCTCAGGTCCTTCTCTTTGATGTTGAAGTTGGTGATTTCGTTGGCGAAGTCCTTGGCCTTGATCGTGATGGTGGGCAGGAAGTCGGCCAGCGCCCGCCCGTCGGGCACGCCCAGTTTCTTTTTCATGTCCTGGGTCGTCTTGCCGCCAAAGAGGGCCGCGTCCCCCTTGCTGCGGATGATCCCGAAACTCTTCTCGTTCTTGACCCGCTCGTAGATGATGCCCGACAAGGTCTTCTCCGAGCCGGTCAGTTTCTCGCGGGCCGCGAGCCGCTCGACTTCGCCCAGCCGCTGCTCGATGAGTTCCTGCTTGCGGGTCTGGAGAGCGAAGTATGTCTGGGCGAACGCCACCGGCGGCTTTTTGGGGTCGCCGTTCTGCGCGATCAGGTAGCAGGCGTAGCGGGTGAGGGCGAAATCCTCGACTTCGCGCTGGGCTCCTGACCCCAGATCGACCATTGTGTTAACCTCAACAAAATGGTCTGCTGCCAGTTGGCCGCTGTTGCGGCAGGCGGTCTGGGCCTTCTCGATCACCAGCACAAAGTTTCGCCACTCGGTGTACCCAAGCGCGTCCTGGAGTTGCCGGGCGTGCCAGTACTCGACCCCTTCCCGGGTCTGGGTGATGGCTGTAAACGCTCCGTACAACTGTGTCACCAGTTCATTCTTCATGCTTGTCATCCTCCAACTGGTCTGCGTCCAAGCCTACGACACCTTGATCTGGTACGGAATCTGCCGGAACGTCACGCCCTCGCGCTTGAGACGCGCCGCCCCGAGCCGACACGCCTCGCCGAACACGACGCGCGGACCGCGCCCGTCCGGGCCTGAAGATGGGTGCTTGGGCAACTCCGCCAGCACATCGCCCGTCAGCACGTTGCCCCCGTCCGGTCGCTTGTCGCCCAGAACGCCGTTGAAGAGGAGGTAGTACGCCGTCCCCCGGCACGCGCCGATCAGCGGCGAGCGCTTGCCGTCAACTTTCTTTGGGATCGGCTCGCCCGTCTCGGTGAAGAAGACATGCGCCGCGAGGTCGGCGAACTTCACCGCATCGCGCAGCCGCCCTCGCTCGTCAAACAGCGGCTCGCCAAGCGTG
>JBBQGR010000467.1:0-2258 GCA_038323185.1 Phycisphaerales bacterium
AGGTAGCGGCAGGGGCAGGGAGTGATTGCAACGGGCTGGTTTGGCACGGTATCTGGCAGAGACCTGGATCGGTAGAGCACGAAAGTCACACGCGGGAACCGTCGCCGTTTGGCGTAGGTCCCGATGAATGGGGCGCAGCATGGCAACGATCACGAAGAAGGACCTGGTCGAACGCATCGTTGATCGCACGAGCGTGAAGCGCCACGACGCCAAGAAGGTTGTTCAGGAATTCCTCGACCTGATCATCACCGAACTGAAGAAGGGCAACCGCCTTGAGTTTCGCGACTTCGGTGTCTTTGAGATCAAGGAGCGCGCCGCGCGCGTCGCGCAGAATCCAAAGACCATGCAGAAAGTCGAGGTCCCGGCGAAGCGCGCCGTGAAGTTCAAGGTCGGACGCCTGATGCGCGACAGCGTCGAGATGGTCCCCGCGCCGAAGCAGGCCGCGGCCAACGCAGCCGCCTCCCACGCCTCCAACGGCACAACCAAGCCCACCCAGGCGTCTGTATCTGAGATCAAGAGCCTCGCCAACGCCGTGGCGGCGGTGTAAGCCGCGGAGGCGGGTCGCTCGAAACTTAGTTTCTGGCAGCCTCGAGAGCACAGCCGAGGACCGCTTGCATGTCGTCCTTGCCGACCATCGCAAAGACGCATTTCTCGCCACTTCGCGCCGCCCACAACTTTCCGATCAAGTCCTTTTCCTTGGAGTCGTCGCTGGTGCGATAGACCGCCCCCTTGTACTCCACGACCGCGATTCGGCCGTCCTTGAGCATCGCGACGAAGTCGGGATAGAACCCGCGATCGGCCAGCGGGAGACGGAACGCGTACAGCCCAATCGTGAGGTTGCGCACCCAGTACGCGACGTTGAGATGGTCGGCGATCAGCGCGGCGCATCGGGCTTCCTCTGGCTCCATCGCCCCGATGTTCGCGTAGTAGTGTTTCTTGAGCACCAGGTCGCCGTCGTAGTTGCTCGCGGCGGGGTACAGGCCGATCTTCTTGGGGAACTCGAACACGACTTCCGGTCGGCACTCGACCTTCGGACCCTTGTTCTCGAAGAGCACCTCCTGATAGGTCGCGTGCTGGGCTTTGATCCGGTGCGCGTCGATGCGGTGGTCGATGGCCGCGACCATCCTCCAGCGAAGGGGGAGGAGCGTGTCGAAGGCCAGTCCGCGATTGGCGTTCAGGTGTGAGAAGACGCGATCCAGAAACGCCCGCTTCTGTGGCTGGGTCGCCTCGGAAACCTTCACTTCCTCGTCCATCCAGTCCACGAACGCTTCGGGAGTCTTGGGCCCCCGCAGGTCGCGAAGCTGCATCTGTTCAGCAAGCCGCGTCAGCAGTTCGATGGCCAGCGTCCCCTCGGCCTTCACGTCGATCGTGGCCCCGGTCGCGGTCGTCTTGGCTGGGTCGAGCGCATCATCGCCGAGCGCGGCGTCGCACTCGTCCAGCGTCCACGCGACCTCCGCATCTGTCGGGTCAAACAGGGTCCATCCCTTCGGCGCGGCCGGGTCCGCCACGGCCAGTTGCGGCACGTTGAGCAGGTCGCCGAAGTACGCGGGGTTGGTCGGCCTGCCCTCGGTCTTGTGTCGCACCTTCGCTACGGCCCTCTTGTCCTCCGGTTGCTCGAAGACCGCCGACAGTGCATCGGCCTGCTTGGTCGTGATCAGACCGCCGGTCCACACGATCTCGGTTTCCTTGGTGTCCGCGCGAGTCCGGAACGCCACGGCCTCGCGGACGTCCTTGGGAAGCGCGGCGATGGCCTTCTCGCTGGGCTTGGCCGTCACGACCTCGAAGATCGGTTCGGACGTGTTGAATAGTCCGACGCCGCCGCTCGCGCCACCCTTGCCCCCTTCATCCACCACCGCCGCCTCGGCCTCGTACCGCTCGAATCCGCTCTCGACCAGCGCATCCTTGATCGACGCCGCCGCCATTCCGAACTCTTTGCTCGTGACATACGCGTATGCCTCGTTGAGCGCATCGGTCTGTTTGGCCTTCGCATACGGCAGCCGCAGCACGCGCCCGAGCAACTGCTCGACGGCACCCTTGGCCGACAGATTCGCCACGCTGCAGAGCACGTACGCGAACGGGCAGTCCCACCCCTCGCGCAGCGCGTTCACGGTGATGACAAACTTTAGCGGGCACGTGCGAGCCAGCGGTTCGTCGGGCAGTTCGTCCTTCTCGCCGGTCCGAATCGCGACCTCATCCTCCTTGACGTTGTAGTCCTTGATGAGCCACGCCTTGAGCACATCCGGCGTGATGCGTTCTTC
>JBBQGR010000468.1:0-2247 GCA_038323185.1 Phycisphaerales bacterium
GCGCACCACTCCGTGGTGTGTGTTTTAAGGGCAAAGCGCCGGACGAAGTGAAGAACCGGCATCCAAGCTGGCTTTGTTGTCATCTCCCCAGTGTCCAGTCCCCAATCTCCAGTCCCTTCCTCTCGCCGTCCCGCCGCAGCACGGGTAGGATGGCCCCGGCGCGCGGGGGCTCCGCGTTGCCGAGGAACGGAGCGAGCAAGTGCATCCTGCCAGCATCATCGCGCACTACACCATCGAGCGTGAGCTTGGCCGCGGTGCCATGGGCGTGGTCTATCTTGCACGCGACACGCGTCTGGACCGACTCGTTGCGATCAAGAGCCTGCCGCCGGATCTCGCCTTCGATCCCGCGCGGCGCGACCGTGTCGAGCGCGAGGCCCGCACGCTCGCGGCGATCAGCCACCCCAACATCGGCGCCATCTTCGGCCTCGAGCGCGACGACGACGGCTCGTATCTCATCCTCGAACTCGCCGAAGGCCTCACGCTCCAGGAGAGACTTGAGCGCGGGCCGATGTCTGTCGCGGAGGCAGTCGACGTCACGCGACAGATCGCCCTCGGACTCGGAGCTGCGCACGCCCGCGGCATCGTCCATCGAGACCTCAAGCCCGCCAACATCAAGCTTCGTCCAGACGGCGTCGTCAAGGTCCTGGACTTCGGCATCGCCATGGCTGGCGAGATCGTGGGCGCAGCCGCGGATGCCGGCGCAGCAACACTCGTCGCCACGCGCACCAGCCCCATGAGCGATGGCTGGATCCTCGTCGGCACTCCCGGCTACATGTCCCCCGAGCAGACCCGCGGCAAGCCAGTCGATCATGCCACCGATGTCTGGGCGCTGGGCTGCATTCTCTACGAGTGCCTCACGCGCCGTCGGGCCTTCCTTGGCGAGACCGTTGCGGACCTCATCGCTGCGACACTCCTCGTCGAGCCCGACATGCGTGAGATCCCGCGCGCCACGCCGCCGGGCATCCGCAGGATCCTGACGGCGTGCCTTAGCAAGGAGCGGTCCGCACGCTCCATGGCGCTCGATGATCTCGCCGCGATGCTCGATCGTGAGATGGACCCGCAGCACGCGCCGGCCATCGTCGTCGCCACCGGCGATTCCGATGCGCACACATCGGCGCCGGTTGCAGACCGCCTCCACCCCCATCCGCTCCCCGCGCCGCCCGACCGCACGCTGCCCCGGGCCGAGCTTGTCACATCGATCCTGAAGGAGCTCCAGAATCGCCGCGTGGTGTCGATCCTCGCGGGCAGCGGCTGCGGCTCATCAACGCTCGCGGCCCTCGTCGCGAGGAGCTGGTCACACGCGCGAAAGTCGCCCGTTCTCTGGGCCTGGATGGGTTACGCCTCTGATCCCATCGCGATGCACGCCGCGCTCGCGCAGGCCGCGGGCCTCTCAGCCGCTCCCAACGCCGAGGCCGCGACTCGTATCGCGCGAGCGATCGGCCAGACAGAGTGCCTGATCGTTCTCGACGATGCAGCGCCAGCGGCCGCGGGACTCGCCGATCTGCTGCTGAAGTCTTGTCCAAACCTGTCTCTCATGGTCGCGGGCAAGGCACGGCTCGGCCTCGATGGTGAGTCGGTCATGAACGCTCCCGCACTCGCGACCCCAACCTCCGCCGAAGCCGCGCGAGGCCAGGCGGCAGAGGGTGGCAGGCTCCTGCTCGAACGCGCGATGGCCGCGACGCCAACATGGAGGCCAGACTCCGAGGCGATCGCGCAGTCCGCGCTCCTCGCGCGTCGCCTTGGCGGCTGGCCACTCGCCATCGAGCTCGCGGCGGGCTTTATCCCGGACATGTCCCCCGCGCAGATGATTGATCGCCTCGAGCAGCGACTGCGCATGAGCGGCCTCTCCTTCACCGAGCGCCTCCCCTTCGAGGTCGCGCACCGCGTCATGATCCAGTGGGTGCTTGATCGTGTCTCGCCCGGCGAGCTCGCAATCCTTCTCCAAGCCTCAGTCTTCTCACGCCCGACGCCGCTTCGCCCCATCGCGACCCTCGGCGGCGCGGCCCCGTTGCCAGATCAATCCTCATCTGACCTCGGCGCAAGCGCGCTTCCCAGCGAAGCACGCGTCGGCCTCACGATCGCGCGCCTGGGCAGCATGGGACTCGTCAACATGTGGTCGGCTTCGGGCTCCTCCGGCGGCACATATCAATCCAGCGACCTCTTCGAAGTCCCCGAGCCAGTTCGCGCTGAAGTCCGGTCGCGGCCGCAGGTCGGCGCCGTGCTCGACGCCGTCGCCACGCGCCACAC
>JBBQGR010000469.1:0-2228 GCA_038323185.1 Phycisphaerales bacterium
GAGGTGAGGGCCACGCCCGATGAGATTGACGAGACACGTGATGAGATACGTGACGGCGTAGGCGATGAGATACGTGACGTCGGCGGTAACCATTCTGGCCGTGATATGCCAAGCGTGTCCTGCGAGAAGCCCGTCGCACGACGGCGAGACAGGTGGGCGCTGTGGGCGGTGATTGCAAGTGCTTCGTCGATCATCTGCTCGGGGCTGGCGTTGGGCTTCGTGTACGCGATGAGGAACGGTGGACCGCTCTGGATTGTGTGGTCGATCGGCTTTGCACTCTCTTGGCTCACGCTGCTGGCATCGATCGTGGTAGCGACCGTGGCGGCGGCGAGGGTGAACATTCTGGCAGCTCTTGAGAAGGGCGGAGACCCGAGGAAATGACGCAAGACACCGCCTCCAATCAGGCTTCCATTCCTCCCGAGAGCATCTGGGGGCGAGGCGAGACGCAGCATCTGGGTCCGCTGACCAGCGATGTGAGTCACGGCGTGTGCGTCGTGGGCGCGGGCGTGTCAGGACTGTGCACGGCATTCGAGCTCTCGTGCCGGGGTCACGATGTCGTGGTGCTGGAAGCCGCGGCGCCGGGCGGTGGCGAGACCACTCGATCCACGGCGCATCTCGTGACGGCGCTGGACGAGCGCTACATGACCATCGAGCGCCAGCGCGGGATCGAGATCGCGCGGGCCGCGGCCAGTGCTCACTCCGGCGGTATCACGTGGCTCGAAGCGCTCGTGCGTGAGCAGGCTATCGCGTGCGACTTCGCGCGCGTCACGGGCACGCTGGTTGTCGGGAGGGACCGCGCATCCGAGGCCGACACGCTGCTGAGCGCCGAGCTCGCCGCGGCAACACGCGCGGGCGTCCGTTGCGAGCGAGTCTCTTCTCACGAGGTGTTTCCTGGTGGAGCGATCCTCTTTCCGGATCAGGCACAGCTTGACCCGAACGCGTTTGTGTCGGGCCTGGCGCGCGTGCTGGCCGAGCGCGGGGTGCGAATTTACGCGCGGACAGAAGCGGTTGATTGGAACGAGGAGGCTGGCGGCGTTGTGGTGGCAACGAGCGCGGGCGCAGCTGTTCGCGCCGAGCACGTGATCCTGGCGACGCACGATCTGCCCGCGCGAGTGGCTCCCAGAGTCAGGCGTCTGACCGCGCACTCATCGTTCGTGGTTGCGCTTCGCGCGCCCGACGGCACCGCGCGACAGACCGGCTCGCTGCTGTGGGATGGATACTGGGATCGCGGTGACCCGTACCACTATGTGCGGGGCGCCAGGGGACAGAGCAACGAGGCCCGCATCGGCTCGGCCGACCATGACCTGCTGCTGGTTGGCGGCGAGGACATCGAGGGTCGCGAGCCCATCGGTGAACGCGCGGCGTATGACCGGCTCGAGCGATGGGCCCGCGCGCACTTCCCGCAAGTCGGCGAACGCGTCGGCGCGTGGTGGGGGACGATCATGGAGCCCGAGGGGGAGTTCGCGCTTATCGGCCACGTGCCTGGGAACCAGCGCACGCTGGTGATCGCTGGCGATTCGGGCAATGGATTCACATACGCGGCGATCGCGGCTCAGCGGATTGCGTCGCTGATCGATCCGCTGCATACGAACCCGCAAGACCCTATCAAGGAAGCGATGTATGCGCCATCATCAGAACCCAGAACGCAGCACGCGATGTCCTCGCGTCGCGGGTCCGTATCGGTCTGAAGGGTGGCCTGGACTGTGTAGCCGACTGAGGCGCTTCGTCACACGCCGCACTGCCCGCTGACAACGAAGGCCGCGAGGAGCTGCGCGTCTGTCAGGTCCGCGTTCTCATCGCCGTTGAGGTCGCCATCGAGCCAGCCGGGCTGCGCGGGGATGAGGCCGACGAAGACCTGTGCCATCTGCTGCGCGTCGGTGAGGTCGACGTTCTCGTCGCGGTTGAAGTCGTACTCGCAGGCCAGCGGCAGCGTCGCGACGTAGCCGACGTAGCGCTGCGTGGTGCTGTTGTACGCCCAGCCCGCGATGACGCGGCCTGCATCGTCGGTGAAGGTCTCGCGCAGGCGGATGTTGGCGGGGATGGTGATGCTCGCGTTGGCGAGGATCTGGCGCAGGGAGCGCATGCCGCGCTGCGGCGTCCAGACGAAGGCCTCCCACGTGTTCACGCCGCCGTTGATGAAGTAGCCCACGACGGTGTTGCCATCGGCGGAGCAGTCAAAGCCATACGTCGAGCCCTGCGGCAGGCCGGGCAGCGAGCCCAGGTCCTGG
>JBBQGR010000470.1:0-2227 GCA_038323185.1 Phycisphaerales bacterium
CGCATCCAGGATCTCGAAACCCCAGACCCTCGCCGCAACCTGAGCGAACGCATCATGACCGGCCTTCGCCTCGCTGAAGGCCTCCCGCTCACCACCATCTCAGAAGCCGCCGCAGGCCTCGACGCCCAAACACTCACGCGATTCACCAAGGCCGTCGCACGCCAGCGCTCGATGGGCGCACTGGAGCAAAGCGGCTCACGCCTCGTCCTCACCGAGCAAGGGTTCCTCGTCGCCGATGCCGTCGCTCTCGATCTCGTCGGTGCCATCGATCCCTGACGCCTGCGCAGCGAGCTCGGCCTCCTCGATCGGCGCCGCCGCAGCCTTCGTGTTGTCCGGCTTCGCGATCCCCAGCCGCTTCAAAACACCCCTCAGATCCGCAGGCCACGGCACACGCACATCAACGATGCCCCCCGAAGGATGTGGGAACGCGACACGATGCGCGTGCAGCGCCAGCCGCGGCGAAGCATCACGCACCGACTCGGGCCCATAGATGTCATCGCCAAGAATTGGGCAACCAATCGAGGTAAGGTGCACGCGAAGCTGGTGCAGCTTCCCCGTGATGGCGCGGCACTCAAGCAGCGTCGCCAGCCGGCTCGACTCCAACACGCGATACGCCGTCGCCGCGGGCTTACCAAGGTTCGAGATCCGCGCCAGCTTCATCACCGGCCCATGCCTCCCGCCCTTGCGCATGGTCTTCTCAGCAATGGGCTTCTGGATCACGCCCGAGGGACGCTTCGGCGCTTCCTGAACCAGCGCCCAATAGAACTTCGCAACCTGCCGAGACTTGAACATCTCAACCAGATGGTCATACGCCGAAGGACGCAGCGCCACGATCACAAGCCCGCTCGTCTCGCGATCCAGCCGGTGCAGCAGCCCAAACTCCTTCTCGCGCCCCATGTTCTGCAGCACATTCCCGTACTTCGCAAACAGCCCGTTGAGAAGCGTGTTGCGATCATGGCCCTTGCCCGGCAGCGTCACCACTCGCGCAGGCTTGACCACCACAAGGATCTGATCATCCTCATAGGCGACCTTGTACGTCACCAACTCGTTGGGCTCGATGGAGAGATTCGCCAAGGTCTGAGGCACTCCGTGTTGCACGATCGAACCGCACTCAACACCGCCCCGCTCACGCGGGCTCGGCCTCGCAAGCCGCGGCGTCGACAAACCAGCGTAAGTCGCCCCCGACCGGAGCGAGCCGCGAAGCCGGAAGTTCTTGGGCCCCGCTCCCCTCCATCACGCCAAGCACCGGCCGAAGCTCAACGCCCGACGCGACAACCGCGACCATGCGCGAGGCATTAATCAGCCGCATCGACATCGAAACACGATCAGGCTCGCCACCAGCGCCCGAAACCCGCTCAACCAGCCCCTGGCTCCTGGTAGTTTGTACCCCGCGCGGATAGCCCGCAACCCCACCCTGCGGCGACAGCGCCAGCATCACAAAGTCCAGCCGATCATGCCCCTTCTCGCGCCATCCAAGGTGCTCACGCAGCCGCGCCTCATACGCCGCCGACGCATCCTCGGCATCAGCCTCCATCGCGTGCGACTGCTCGGGCGGAATGCCCGAGAGATCAACCAGCAGATCATGCAGCAGCATGCGCCGGCTGCGCGGGTCCGAAGCGGGCACGACATAGTCGTCCACCAGCCAGAGCCGCGTCCGCAGCCAAGGAAACTCGCGATAGTTGAGGTCGTACATCAACCGCCGAAGAAACGGCTCAACCGCGGGCGAAGGCGAGATCGCCAGATGAAAATCGCCAAACGCCCGCACACAACTCCGCGCATGAATGAACAGCTCAGCCAGCAGCGCATCAATCAAATCATCCGCATGCTCGCGCAGCACCACCGCCCCAGGCAAGCGAGGCCGACGGGCGACACGGATCGGAACAAGTTCAAAGGGCTCTGACGACATGCCAGCATTGTGGCCTACCCAAAGCCCCAGTGCAACGCCCCGGCTTCCGGATGGCCCAAACCTCCCAGGTAGCCCGAGCGTCCCGCCTGCCCCGCTCGTCTTGAGTAGCCCGAACGTCCCGGCCGGTTCTTGGCCTTCCCCTTCTCCGCCAGCAGTCCGCTCGCCCCCAACGAACTGGAATCGCAAGTGGCCCCGCCGCACCCGATGCCTCGATGCCTCCTGCCCAGATGCCTTCTTCAATCTCAACCTCTTCCGTCTTCCCGCTCCCCTGCATACCTGCTTGCCTGCCTGCCTTCAACCCCTTTTTTGCGCACAAATTCA
>JBBQGR010000471.1:0-2222 GCA_038323185.1 Phycisphaerales bacterium
ACGATGCTTCATCCCATGCACCCTCGCCCAAACACACCTGCCCGCCGCATCGCCCTTCCGCTCACCCTCTCCCTCTTGATCCTCACCCCCGCGTGCCAAACATCTCCGTCGCCGCCATCCGACTCTTCCACCGCGCAACCGACACCTGCCGCCACGCTCCTCCCCCTCGCCACGCTCGGGCCGGATCCGATCTGGCCCAAAGACGCCGCGCCAGCACTCGCCGAGATCGGCGGCGGCCTCATGCTCGAAGAGCTCGTCCTTGATCGCAGCCTCGCGCTCGCCCTCCGGCGCGCCAGCCTCACCATCACCCGTGCCGATGTTGATCGTGAGCGCGCACTCCTCATCGACACCATCGCCGCAGAGTCGGGCACCGACGGCAACGGCGCGGCACGCGCCCTAGCCGCCATCCGCGCCCAGCGCGGCCTTGGTCCCGCACGATTCGAGTCACTCCTCACGCGAAACGCCGGCCTCCGGGCCCTCGCAAAGAGCGAGGCAGAGACACGCCGCGTAGCCAACAGCGCCAGGACCACCGAAGGCGCCGAAGCCGCGGCGACCGAAGACGCCTTCCGCACCTTCCTCGATCAGGAGTTCGGCGGGCAGGTTCGCGCGCGCGTGATCGTGCTCCCAACCGCCGACGCCGCCACACGCCTGCGCGAGCGCATCGCCACCGAGCCCAGCCAGAGTGCGCGGCGCGTCGCCTTCGCTGAGGCCGCTTTTGAAGAGAGCATCGATCCAAGCACCGCATCGCGGGGCGGCCTGCTCGGACCCGTCAGCCCATCGGACCCAACACTCTCGCCCGCCATCGCTGCGGCCCTGCGCAGCGTCGAGCCGATGCGCGTCTCGGGCGTCCTCTCCCTCGAAAGAACCTTCGGCCTCGTCCTCGTTGAGTCACGCGAATCCGGCCGCACACCCACACAGGAAGAAGCCAAGACCGCTCGCGAACGCTTCACGCTAAGGCGCGAACGCGAAGCCATGGACGCCCTCGCAAGGCGCCTTATCGCAGGCCCAAACCCAACAATTTTTGACGAGCACCTGAACTGGAGCTGGGAGAACAGGCCAAGGCGGTAGGCAAGCGGTGAGGCACGCAGGCATGAAGGCACGCAAGCACGCAGGGAGAAAGTAAAGGCTCTCGCGGCGACTCCTCTTCATCGCTTCATCGCCGCCTCACCCCACGTCATACGTCACGATCATCAGCACATCGCTGGGAGCAAATCGCCTCACGCCGCTCTCGGTCGTGAAGGCCTTCGGATCGCCCTGCTTCATCATCGTGCGTGGCGACAGATTCCCATGGATCGACAGCGGCTTCACGCCGCTGGACTTGAGCCAGGCGTTGACCTCCGCCTCAACCTTGCTGAGCTCCTCATCGCTGCCAAGAAAAAGCTTGACCTGCTGCATGTGAAACCTCCAAGTGCTAGAAACTCCCCACCTTCTTCTCTTCCCCAGTCTCCAACGCCTTCTCCCCGTCCCCCTGGTGCCCAGTGCCTATTCCTACCTCGCATACTCAATAGCGCGAGTCTCGCGCAGCACCGTCACGCGGATCTCACCCGGGAACGTCATCTCCTCGCTCACACGCTTGGCGATCTGGTGCGCGATCAGGAACGCCTCATCATCGCCGACCTTCGCCGCGTCGATCATCACGCGCACCTCGCGCCCCGCCTGGATCGCGTACGCCTCCGTCACTCCCTTAAAGCTCGTCGCGATGTCCTGCAGCTCCTGCAATCGCTGGACATACTTCTCCATGCTCTCGCGGCGGGCTCCGGGCCGCGCCGAAGAGATCGCGTCCGCCGCCATCACGATGGGCGTGTAGAACGTCGTCGCAGGAATGTCGGCATGGTGCCCGCCGATGGCGTTGAGCACAGCCTCCTTCTCGCCGAACTGCTTCGCGAACTCCATGCCGATCTTGGGGTGGCCACCCTCCATCTCATGGTCCATCGCCTTGCCGATGTCGTGCAGGAAGCCGCACCGCCGCGCCAGCGTCCCATCAAGCCCGAGCTGGTCCGCGATGATCTGGCACAAGAACGCGACCTCAACCGAGTGGCGCAGCACGTTCTGCCCATACGACGTGCGATAGTGCATCTTGCCCATCGCCTCGACCATCTTGGGATGCAGCCCGCGCAGGTTCACCTCGAGCACCGCGTCCTTGCCCGCCTTGTTCACCTTCTCACTGATCTCGCTCCGAACCTTCTCGACAACTTCCTCGATGCGCGAGGGATGCATGCGCC
>JBBQGR010000472.1:0-2216 GCA_038323185.1 Phycisphaerales bacterium
AAAGGGCTGCAGCGTGATGACCGGGCCAAAGATCTCCTCGCGCTCAACGCGGCACGAAGGATCAAGCCCGTCGATGATCGTCGGAGGATAAAAAAAGCCTCCCCGGCACCGCTCCGAGACCTCGAGCGCGGGCGCGCCGCCGCAGTGGACGACGCCGCCGAGCTCGCGCGCGAGCCGCACGTACGAATCGACCTTCTCCATGTGATGGCGCGAGACCAGTGCGCCGTGGCGCGTGCCGGGATCGATCGGATCGCCGGGAACGAGCCCCCGCGCGAGCCCGACGAGCGACTCGCGGAACTTCGTATAGATCGACTCGTGCACGAGGATGCGCGAAGCGCAGAGGCAGATCTGGCCGCTGTTGGTAAAAGCAGCCCGCAGCGCCTCGGCCGCCGAAGCGGCGGGATCAGCGTCGCCAAAGACCAGCATCGGATTCTTGCCGCCAAGCTCGAGGCTGACTCGCTTGAGCGACTCGCCGCAGCTCGCCCCGATCCAGCGTCCGACGCCCGTGGAGCCGGTGAAGGAGATGGTGGGCACGTGCGGATGTCGCACGATCTCACGCCCGCAGTTCTCGCCGGTCCCCTGCACGACGTTCAGAACCCCCGGCGGAACTCCCGCGCGCGTCGCGAGCTCTCCCAGGATCGACGCCGTCAGCGGCGTCATCTCACTCGGCTTGGCAACGCAGGTGTTGCCCGTCGCGAGCGCGGGTGCGATCTTCCATGTGAGGAGATACAGCGGCAGGTTCCACGGCGAGATAAGGCCCGCGACACCCCGCGGCCTGCGCAGCGTGTAGTTCAGCGCGTGGAGCGGCGCGCCCACCGCGGGCTGATCGGTCTCGCACGAGTCGCTCATCGTGTGGAGGATCGCGGTCGCGAAGTAGCGGAAGTTGGTGGCGCTGCGCGGGATGTCGAGCGAGCGCGTGAGCGCAATCGGCTTACCGGCGTCGAGCGTCTCGGCCTGCGCCAGCCGCTCGACGTTCTCATCGATCAGGTCCGCCAGGCGCAGCAGGAGGCGAGAGCGATCGGAGGTCGTGAGGCTGCGCCACGCAGGAAAGGCAGCCCGCGCCGCTTCGACCGCCGCGTCCACATCGGCCTTGTCGCTGTGCGCAACGCGCGCGTGCACGCGCCCGGTCGCGGGCTCGACCACATCCAGATAGTCGCCCGCACTCGGCGGGACGAAGCAGCCGTTGATGTAGTTCAGGATCTGGTGCATGTAAGGAGCCTTGAAGAGTCGTCGTACACATCCGACCTGCGCGCCCACATGTGCGCCCACCTGCACATCAGAGCGTCCCGAGGCGACCGCCATCGACCGGCACATTGATGCCGCTGACATATCCCCCCGCAGGCGAAGCCAGGAAAGCAACGACACCGGCGATCTCCTCCGGCGTTGCGAAGCGGCGCAGCGGCGTGGACGCGATGATCTCCGCGCGGACCGCATCCTCATCGATGCCCTGCTTGCCCGCGCGCGTCGCGATGATCGAGCGAAGGCGGTCTGTATCGGTGTAGCCCGGCAGAATGTTGTTCACAGTGACGCCAAAGGGCCCGAGCTCGGTCGCGAGACACTTGCCCCACGCCGCAACGGCGGGGCGGATGATGTTGCTGATGCCCAGGTTCGGGATCGGCTGCTTCACGCTGGTACTCGTGATGTTGATGATGCGTCCGTACGCCGCGGCCTTGAACCCGGGCAGCAACAGCCGCGTGAGCAGATGAGCCGCGATCAACTGCGAGTTCAACGCCGCGAGGAGCTGCTCGGGCGAGGCATCGATCGCGGATCCGGCGGGCGGCCCGCCCGTGTTGTTGATCAGAATGTGGTACGGGCGGGCGGGATCAAGCCGGGGCCGGATCGCAAGGTCCGCCGCGCCGGGCTGCGCGAGGTCAACGGCGATGGTCTCGTGGCGCTGCCCTGCCGCGGCGGGAAGCGTCGCGAGTGCCTCCTGCAAGCGGCCATGGTCGCGCGACAGGAGCGTGACCTCACAGCCCAGGCCCGCGAGCTCGATTGCGCATGCGCGGCCAATACCGGCCGTAGAACCGCAGACAAGGGCTCGCTTACCAGCAAGACTCAGACGCTGCGTGAGAGATGCCGCGGGCGGGATGGTGGCCATACCTACAGACTACGCGAGATTGCCGTCATCGTCCGGCCCAGCCCAGTCGGCCCCAGTCGGGCCGGGCCGGAGCAACGCCAGTGAGCCCCGACCTTTGACGCCGCTCCCGCGTCAACCA
>JBBQGR010000473.1:0-2199 GCA_038323185.1 Phycisphaerales bacterium
TGCCACGGCGATGGCTGCCCTCGAAAGTGGTTGAGCGGCGAGGAAATGGCGAGTCCGAGTGGTGATGGGGCGCGATGGGCACGGCGCGGCCAGCGGCGTGACGATCGGGCCCAGGCGGCGGCGCGCGCGAGGAGCGCGTGAGGCGTCGTGCCGCGGTTTGGTTAGAGGAGTCTGGCGCGCGCGAGCACGAGCACGTTCGCGGCGAGGACCGCCGTTCGCACGTAGGCATGAAAGCCCGTTGGCCCCTTCCAGATGCAGCGCGCGAGGCCAAAGACGCGCTTTAGCAGCGAGATCCCTGCTTCAATCCCGGCTCGAAAGCGGCGGAGTTTGTCGTAGACCCACTGGCTCGTCGTCATGGCGGCCACGGCGAGCCCGCGCTTCTTCGCGAAGCACACATCGACGACCCCGAGCGCTTTGGCACCGCTGAGATTGGCCGTCGAGGCGAAGGCCCCGTCGAGCGTCGCCTGCCGCGGGACCCGGCCGAACAGCTGTTGGTGTCGGCGCAGGAGCGGGAGCGTCCACGTCACATCGGCGGGATTGCCTTTCGGGATCGTGCAGTCGAGGATCAGGCCCGAGCGGCCCGTCGAGAGGAAGATCTTGTGGCCGTAATACGTCGCGCGGCGATCCTTCACGAGCACATCGGCGTGCGCTTCAAAGAGCGAGACGAGCTTCTCGCCGGCCGGCACCGACTCGCCGTGGAGGGCGCGCCGCGTCGCCTGGTCGATGATCTGGGCGACCCGCGGCAGGACCGTCGTGAGCTGCGTGCGCAGGCGCTCGCGCGCCGGCGTCGGTGGGAGACACTCGACATGGGCGAGGGCGCACGTGGCGTAACTCGCGGTCGCCGCCGTGTACTGCAGGAGCTCGCGATAGCAGGCCCGCCGCCGGGCGACCGCCCGTGGCGCGAGGTGCGGAATCTCGACCGCGCGCCGTTTGGCGCGGCGGAGATGCCGGTGGAAGGCGGTGAAGCCGACGTCGGTCTGGGCGCGGCGGAGGAGCCGGTCGAGGACGCGCATCGCATCGAGGAGCAAACTCGAATCCGTCGGCGGATGGATCGCCACCGGGACGACGGTCGCATCCATGCGCACGGTCTCGGCGGGCTCGAGGGCCCGCGCGGCCGGACTGGTGACGAGCAGGTCGTTCACGGTGGCCAGCGTCGCCGGGCGCACCCGCCGCAGCGTGGCGGCGAGCGCGGACTTGCACGGCGTCGTGCCCAACGCCCAGATCCGGCAGAACGCCCGGTAGGTCATGGAGTCAGCGAGATGAAACGCGAGTTCCGCATAGGTCCAGCCCGTCAGCTGGCGCACCAGCAACAGCCGGAGGGTCTGCTCCCCCGACAACCCCGGGCGGCCGGTTTGCGGATTCTTTACGCACCCCGCCTCGAGGTCTTGCTGAACCAGCGTCGCCAGGACAGGTTGTTCATCCAGCACGGCACTCATCGCCGCGAGGTCGGCGGCATGCGCGTGGGCAATCCACGGCGCAACGAGGGGGAGCTGTGGCGACATGTGACGCATTCGGCGGTGCCTCTTCGCGATGGATTTGGGTGTCTCGATAACACCAAACTACATCAGTCGAACGGGCGCACCATCACCGAATGCGTCACTCGTTTCCGACGGCGAAAATGTCCCTCTTAGAGTTTCAGGATGGAGACTAGCTAGTACAGGCGCGCGATGATTTCCTGAAGGAGCGACGCCGGCACATTGCTGAAGGACAACCGCGTCGTTCCAGGGCTCACGACTGATCTATACGTTCTGCCGTCCGTGCCGCGAAAATAGACGATCTGCGACGTTCCAGAGGGAACGGTGCGGATGATCGTGTACCCGCGCGCGGGGAGGAGTTCCCGCATGACGACGACGCCGTCATATGCCTTGTAGCGCTTCTTGTACTGTCCGGGGGGCATTCCACCAGGCTTCTTTGCGAGGCCCGGGGGCACGCGCTTCACCACGGTTCCGTTGTTGACGACCACGACCTTGTCCTTGTCGTGCTTGTCCTTGCTCTTGCCTTGCGCTGATACAGGTGCCGCGATTAGGCCGGCTGCTATTGTACCGAGTGCGATGACGCGATGAAATGTGCGCATTTGAACCTCCAGTGTGACACCCTGCCTTCGCACGTTTGCTGCCATCAGAGCGAGATGGTGGAAATAGGCCAGCTGAGAAGCGGGCGCAGCAGCGGTGCGACTCCCCGTTAACGAAGCTGCGGGGT
>JBBQGR010000474.1:0-2196 GCA_038323185.1 Phycisphaerales bacterium
GGGCGCGCGCTGCTGCAGCTCGCGCAGCAGCGGCTGCTTCGGATCCCGCAGCTCAATCAGCGTGAGTCCGGTGGTCACGTTGAACGCCTTCTCAACCAGCGGCAGCACGAAGAGCGTCGCGCCGCCCGCACCAACGGCCCCTCCCGCCGCGATCAGCGCGTCCGCCAGCGACTCACGCGCCACCGTGACCCAGACGTCCGTCGTCAGCGGGCGTTCCAGCATCGCAAAGACCAGTGTCGCGACAGAGAGGCCCAGCGCCGTCGCAAGGCTCGCGCGCATGATCGCGCCGCGGTCCCTGATCTCGCGCAGGGTCCACACGATGCAAGCGATGCCGGTGATCGTCACCGCCATGGTCCCCACACTCTCGCGCAGCGCAAGGCACACGAGCACGGCGTGGAGCAGGCCATACGCCAGCGCGCTGCGCCGGTCATAGCCGATCACAACAAGCACCGCCGCCAGAAGCGTCGGCGCGGTCGCAGTCGCGGCCGTCAAGCCCGGCGACCAGACCGAGGCCAGGCACGCCACCGCCAGCATGGTGAGCAGGATCGCGGCAAGTCCAAGCGATCGCGAGCCATTCTGAGCGGCACGCGGGCAGAAGAGCGCGGTGTACCCAAACATCGCCAGCGTCACGCCCGCGCACGCGCCAAACGCGCCGATCATGCGAAAGAGCCACTCGCGCCCGCCGCCTGAGCGTGTGTGCTCGCGGAGCTCCGCCGCGAAGAGCTCCGCCTGAGCGGCCGTCAGCACATCGCCACGCTCGAAGATGACCTGCCCCCGGGGACTCTCGATGACAACCGACGCGACTCGTGACGCTTCCTCGTTCTGCGCCGCCGCCGTCGCCGCCGCATCAAATGTGTACGTCGCACGAACGCCCCGCGTCAGGCGACTCACCACGATCTCGCGCAGGAGCCCCGTGAACTCCGCATCGCGCGCCACGTCGCGGGCCGCCTCAGCCAGCGTCACCTCATCGTCAACGTTCAGAGCCTGGCTTCGGAAAACCGGCGGCAGGTTCCGCCCGGCATAGACAAGCTGGATCGTGACGTTCCGACCATCCGTCACCGCACGCTGATAGGTTGGCCCATCAAGGATCGGTCGCAGCCTCATGATCGTGCGAAGAGCCTCGACACGCTGCGTCCAGGCCAGCGCCAGCAAGCCGTCGCGGGCCTCGGCCTGCACCGCCGCGAGGCCCTCGCGCGAGAGGCCAAACTGTTCGCGAATGCCCGCGTCCACAGTCTCGATCCCCGAAACGCCCGCGAGCGCCACGGGCAGATTCTCCAGTGATTGCACGATCGCCTCAAGCACTCCCGAATCCGCGACATACACGCGAGGCGTAGCCTGTCGCGCCGCCTCACGCTGCTGCTCGGTCTGCTGCAGGTCGATCGTCCGCACCGGAGTACGCACGAGCCGCGTTTCGTCCATGACCCGCCCGACCGTGACCAGCGGCTGCTGACGCGTCCAGTTCACAAGCAGCGTCGCGAGCGAAGCAAAGACCACCGCAACCACAATCCCGGCGCCCAGCGACGGCAGCGCGGTCGCAGTCACGAGCCGTGCCAATGCGCCCAAAATCGGATGACGACGGCGGTCCCGCACGCTCCGACTGAGCGACTCGACGCGGCCACCGGGAGTTGAGTTCCAGTCTCGGCCCATAGTCTTGGTCTTGATCGCTCAGCAGGGCACCAAGCCCTCTGGCAAACAAAACCCACCAACCCAAGCCACTCCAGCACGGCGTCAACATCGACGCACACGGGCCACGACCCGACATGACTGTACATGATCGGTCACGAACCGCCATGATCGTATTGAACCATCGGTAGTCCTGCGAGGGAGTCATTCCGATCAAAGCCCAAAAATAGTGACTCTTCCGGGCTTTCTACAAGTATTTTAGGGCCTTGATCGGTCCTCGGATGGGTTCGGACGCTCCTCAGGCTCCGGCCCGCGCCCCTGTGGCCGACGCCGCCCGCCCCGCATGCCCGTCGGAGCCGTGCTCGAATCATCATCCTCGTACGCGTCGATCACGCGTTGCACCATCTTGTGTCGCACCACGTCGCTTCGATCAAACGAGACAAACGCAACGCCCGGCGTCTTCGAAAGGCGACGGCACGCATCGACGAGCCCACTCTCCGCAGGCTCGGGCAGGTCCACCTGGCTCGGGTCGCCCGTTACCACAACCTTGCTCCCCTCACCCATGCGCGTCAG
>JBBQGR010000475.1:0-2196 GCA_038323185.1 Phycisphaerales bacterium
TCTTCGCCCCCAGCAACACCGCGGCCCAGAGCGTGAACGCCATCGATCGCACACGCTCGGCCCGCACACAGGTGATCGACTAACGCCAGCGGAGATTTCTTCGGTTCCAACGCAGAATCTTCCGCCGCAACCAAGGCCCACAGCGCCTTCAGCGCGGCATCTCTCAATCGGGGACACTTCTCCCGTTCGACCTTGACCGCAAGAATGGGTACGCTCCGGGCCCGCGTGCCTTGGTGGCGCAGGATGACGGAGCCTCTGGGTGTCGAACGTACAAGAACCAGGGTCAAACGCCGCGGCCTCATCCAGCAGTGGAAGCCGCGCGGACTCACGCACTCCACATCAACCCGCCTCTTGGCTCAAGCGCCTCTTCGGCGCGCAGGAGTCTGGCCTCGTTCTCGTCATCGCCGTGATGGCGATCATCCTCACGATCGGCGGCGGGCACAAGGCCCAGCCCGAGATCTTCGACGTCGCGTCCGGCGCCACCGTCGTCGAGACCGCCACCGAAGTCACCGTCACCACCGGCGGCGAGGTTCGCCAGTTCCCCGCCGCGCAGGGCTGGTACCTGCGTGAGCTCGGTCGCCGCCAGGTCCTCAGGACCGAGGGCGGCGAGGTCGTCGCGCTCGAGCGCTGCGATCAGCTCGTCGAAGAAAGAGATGCCACCGGCAAGGTCGTCTCGTTGCTCCAGACCGCCGAAGACGGCACGGCCCGTCGCTTCGTCGTCGCCGAGGGCTGGTCGAGGGTATTTATCCCCGAGCGCAAGGTCGTCCAGCGTGATTACGTCGAGTTCATTCCCGCGGCTGGCGCGCAGGTCGAGGTGCGCACGCAGACGCAAGACGGCTTCGAGCGCCCCGCCTCGTACGTCATGGCTGGCACGGTCTATTCCGCAGCCGATGGCTGGGACCTTGATCGCTCAACGCAGACGCTCCGCCGCCAGGCACGCGTCAACAAGTTCCTCGATCTCTCGAACCTTGTCCTGCTCGCGAAGGACGCGAGCTTCATCGCCGTCATGGCCGTCGGCATGACCGCCATTATCATTCTCGGCGGCATCGACCTCTCCGTCGGCTCCATCTACGCCTTCTCGGCGCTCCTCGGCGCGCTCACGCTCCGCTTCCTGCAGGCCAACGCGCTCGGCGTCGAGGCCGACAACACTGTCGCCACGATCTGCGGCGTCGCGTGGTATGTCGCGGTTCCCGCTGCGCTCCTGGTCTGCTGCAGCGTCGGTGCTGCGTGCGGTGCCATTACCGGCAGCATGGTCGTCGGCTTGCGAGTCCATCCCTTCATCATCACGCTGGGCATGATGGCCGTTTTACGCGGCATCGTCTTCATCACCACCCAAGGGCAGCCCGTCCTCGGCGTCCCCAACTCCCTCGTCGATGGCTTCTTCAAAGCCGAAATCCTGGGCGTCAATCCCGTGCCCGTCTTCGTTATGCTGCTGGTCGCCATTGCTGGCTACGTCACGCTGACGCGCACCGTTCTGGGCCGGCGCATCTACGCCATCGGCGGCAACGAGATTGCCGCCAGGTACGCGGGCATCCCAGTCGGCAAGGTCAAGGTCATCGTCTTCACGCTCAGCGGCGTGCTCGTCGGCCTCTCGGCCTGCATGTCGCTGGGATACTTCGGCTCCGCCAGCCCCGGGGGCGGCAAGGGCTATGAGCTCGACGTCATCGCCGCGGCGGTCATCGGCGGCGCTTCCCTCTCCGGCGGACGCGGCACGGCGCTCGGTGCCGTCCTGGGCGCCATCCTCATCCAGATGATCCGAAACGCCATGCTCATCCTCGACATCGATACCAATTACACTGAGATCGTGATGGGTGCCGCGATCGTCGCGGCGGTCGTCCTCGATCAGGCCAAGATGCGCCTCACGGCCCGGCGCGGCTGATCGACCCACTCCCACGCCAAGGCCGGACTCGTCCAATCATCAATCTGACACCGGGCCGCCTCAGGGGCCCTCAACTCGGGAGACTCGCACATGGGAACTCGCGGAAAGATCATGCCGAAAACGTTGGGGGTCGCGGGATTGCTCGCCGCTCTGGGACTTCTTGCCCTGAGCAGCGTCGGCTGTGAGAAAAAGACGACGCCCGCGCCTGCCACGCCCGCCGCCACAACTCGAGATGCTCCGGCCACGCCAGCCGTTGGCTCGGCTGCTGCTGGCGCCACTGGCGCTGCCGCCGCGCCCGCCGCCAGTGGTCGCAACCT
>JBBQGR010000476.1:0-2190 GCA_038323185.1 Phycisphaerales bacterium
AGTTGCCAAGCAGTCCCGCGACCAGCTTCACGAGCGAGATGCCACCGTTGATGAAGATGCCAGAGAGGGCGAAGCGCTCGGTCTGGTTTGGCTGGTCGGGCATGTCAGCCATAGGTCACGGCGCGAGCGGTTCGGGATAGAGTGATACGGCGGGAAGGGTTCTTGCGCCGGTGCTTGACGCGACGCTGAACTTTGCGCCGGCCCAGATCGAAGCGGCACCGAACGCACCGTCCTTTCGCAGCGCGTAGAACTTTACATCGAAGTTGGGCCGGCCCTTGGCGTCGCGGAGGCGCTTTTCCTTGGTGTTGTCGGCGACGCGCTTTGCGGTTTCGAGGGCGGCCTGCGTTGGCGTCATGCCGCGAGACATGAGCTCGACCATGGTGAAGGCCGCGAGGTTGACGATGGCGGCCTCGCCGCGGCCTGTGCAGCCTGCGGCACCAATGTCGTTGTGGCAGTAGTTGCCAGCGCCGATGATGGGCGAGTCGCCGACGCGGCCGGGGATCTTCCAGTTGAGGCCCGAGGTCGACGTGCATGACGCGATGTCGCCCTTGCCCGTGACGATCGAGCAGTGGACCGTGCCGGTGACGTCCATCGTGTACGGGCGGCCGGCGGTCGGGCGGCGCATCGTGATGGGCGGCTGGTTAGGCCCGTCGGCATTGCCTGCGGCGAGGCGCTTGGGGACCTCGTCCCAGGTCTTGCCGAGCGGCGCGTCCTTCTCGACGTCGTTGAGCCAGTCGTCGTCCCTCGAGCGATTCTCCTTCCATCGCATCCACTCGAGGCGGGCCTTCTCGCTGAGGAGGTTCTCCTCCTGGAAGCCATGGGCCTTGGCGAAGCGGAGGGCACCCTCGCCGACGATGAGGCAGTGGTCGGTGCGGCGAAGGACGTGGAGCGCGACCATGGCGGGGTTGCGGATGTTGCGAAGGCTCGCGACGGCGCCGGTTTTGTGCGTGGGACCGTGCATGACGCAGGCGTCGAGCTCGACGATGCCGTCCTCGTTAGGGAGGCCGCCGTAGCCGACGGAATCATCCTCGGGATCATCCTCGATGATGCGAACGCCTTGTACGACGCAGTCGGCGGGGTCGTATCCCTCTGCGAGAAGCGCGAGTGCGCGCTGGGTGCAACGCAGGCCGTTGAAGGATGAGACGGAGGCGATGCCGCGGTACGTGTCGCCCTCGAAGGGATCGGCGGCGGGTGAAGGGGACTTGCGAGAACCATCCTGGGCTGGGGCCTGGCCCATCGCGTGGCCTGAGGCCAGGCCCGCCGCGGCACCGATCGCAAGCGGTGTGCTCGCGAGGAAGAGGCGACGGGAAAGTTCGGACTTGGCCGGGACCGCGGGCTGGGTAGGTTGATCCATCCGAGCAGCCTACCGCGCTGGATCAGTCGCCGTCCAGCATGGGCGGGAATTCGGCCTCGTTCTCGGGGGCGAGCGCGACGGCGGTCGCGAGGCCCTCGATGAGCATGTCTGGAAGGACGACTTCGGTCGAGGTCACTTTGACCCAGGGCTCGGCATCGGCGTGGAAGTCTGTTGCGGCGGGGAGCGAGCGGATGGCCGCGTCGGTCTGGCGCTCCGCGGCGAAGAAGAGGAGCCACTGGCCGAGATGAAGGCGGGTTTCTTGATCGCCCGCGATGACCTGTGCTTCGAGGCGATGGCCAAGCTCGTGAAGGCCGAGCGAAACGTCGTATACGGCAGCGTCGAGGAAGGCGGAGAGGGCGGCATCGTGTGAGGGAGCGCCGGGATAGCGGCGAAGCGCGGTGATGAGCACTGCTTCGATCATGAGCAAGAGCGCGGCCTCGCGCTTCCACTGGCCGTAGAGGAGCTGGGCGCGCTCGACAAGCTCACGCGGGGAGGCTTGCGGCGAGGTTTGTGGGGTGGCATCGGACATGGCGGAGTTGTAGGGGAGTTGGGGATCGAGACCGCGCCGATGATGGTTTTTGGCGCGGTCATGCGTGGAGGAGGCGACCCCGAGCCTCGGGGTTGGGGCGGCCGAGCTTCTTGGCGGTCTGGACCCACTTCTTCATCACACGATGCTCGGCCTTAAGAGCGGCCTCGGGCGTCTTTCCGTCGGCCATGCAGCCAGCGAGCTCGGGCACCTCGGCGATGAAGGCGATGTGGTCCTTGGACCAGAAGATGATGACTTCGTACTTCGCTGTGGGGCTCCAAGTCGATACTTGATGATGATGCCCCCTACC
>JBBQGR010000477.1:0-2162 GCA_038323185.1 Phycisphaerales bacterium
CCTCGTCGTCATCGCGATCATCGCGGTGCTGATCGGGCTGCTGGTTCCGGCGCTCGCTGGCACGCGACTTTCGGCCAGAACCACCGTCTGCGGCTCGCGTCTTCAGCAGATCGGAGTGGCGATGACGGCGTATCTCACGGACTCGCGTGATGCACTCCCGCAGCGGCGCGGGCCACTGCCCGGTGGGGGCGAGTCCGTGATTGGCAGCCTCTTTGCTGGCAAGAAGGGCCAGCTGCCCTTCTACGGCATCAGCGACATCGGCGCTGAGGGGCGGCCTCTCAACGCGTACCTCATCTCAACCGAGGTTCCGCCCGATTCAGAGCCGGGCGTCTTTCCGGTGGCCGCGCTGCGCTCGCCGATCGACCGCGGCGCGGCGAACACCGGCGTTCCGATCCCGGCGTACTCAAGCACGGACTCGATGTACGACCTGATCGGCGCTTCGTACACGCTCAACGACCACACGCTCGATGGCGATGAGTTCTCAACGCTCGTGCCGCCCGGCGGCGGGCGACTTCCGACGCTCACGCAGCCGTCGCGCACGTGGGTTGTCGGCACGCACTCGATCTACAACTTCCAGCAGGGCGGCGATCGCGGCATGCGCTGGTTTGGCACGCCGCGCGTCGAGGCCAATCTGCTCTTCATGGACATGCACGTCAGGACGCGCGTGCAAGTACCGCCGGGTGTCGTGAACGCGACCCAGCAGTACACGTTTCTGCCGTGACAGCGCCGGGGCTTGATGTTCTAGACGGCCATGTGTCTACTTATCACCGGGCTCGCGCTTGGGCTCGCCGCCACGGGTGGAGCGGAGTGTGCTGCTGAAACTCAGGCTCTGCTCGGCCTTGGCCGGTGGCGAGGGCGTGACGAACCAGCCCCAGATTCCTGGCGCTCCATACGCGACGACGTCCGTCGGCGGGTGGAGGTGGAAGGCGAACGGGACGATGCGGTCCATCTCGTCGTGCGTGCCGAAGTACTTCCAAGGGCGTGCGATGTCGCTCGGACGGCTGCTGGACTTCTTCAGCCGCGCGATGTCGATCGGAACCCAGTTGACGGTGTTGGCCTTGTCGTCATAGAGACAGAACTCAACCCACGCAGTGGGCCGCGCGTTCTTGTCGTCGCCCGAGAGGAAGTTTCCACCGCCCCCGGAGTTGTCGTGGCCGATGACAAGCCTGGTCGGCAGGCCGGTGCGGCGGAGTACGGTCGCGAGCGTCACAGCGAGATCGAGCTGCGTGCCGCGGCCATCGCGCAGCGTCCACTCTGCTGGCCGCGGGTTGAAGCCACTGACCTCGCCCGTGCGCTTGAAGGTCAGGAACTGGTCGTTGTTGAGCGCGACGTCGCGCCAGACCTTGCCTGTGATGATCTTGGCCAGCAGCGCGGGAGGCACATCCTTGGGCTTGCTGATCCGCTCCTGCTTCAACCAGCGTTCGAGCGTCGCATCCAGGATCGTAGTGTCGTAAGGCTTGACCTTGCCGTCTGTATCAATCCCTTGCTCAAGAAAGAGCTGCGGGGCCATGATCGACGTTGCCTGATCGGGCCATCGCGCTGGCCAGCCCATTTTTAGTGCCGCGGCCTCGTCGTAGACCGTGCGGAAGCAGCGCACGGGAATCTCCATCTCGAGATCAACCTGGCGGCAGTAGATGGGCTTCTGATTGTCGCCCGCGTCGAACCGCGCGAGCAGGATGCCGCCGGGGTAGTTAGGGAGCATGGTCGGCGTGTCGTCCGCGATCTGATCGTTGACTCTCAGCACACCCTTGATGTCGCCGCGGAAGGTGATTGCCGATGCGGACTCACGCAGCACCGGCCACACCACGCCCATCGTCAGGAACTCAAAGGGTTTGGGGTCCGGCATCGTGACGGACTTGCCGGAGAAGGGATCGGTGTAGGTCTTGGTGTCGCGCACCGAGTCGGAGTTGAGATGAAGCCGAACACGGAAGAGAACGTCCCGCTCGCGCTCGCGCGTAACGATGGGTCCCCAGGTCGGTTCCTTTTTGGTCTCGGCTGCGGCTGGAGTCGCGCCGGGCATCGAAGGCGCTGCGGGCGTGCCAGGCGTGCCAGGAATAGCCGCCGGGTCGGGCGCGGGCGACTGGACCGGCGCGAGTGGCTTGTCGGGATCAGGAAGGCCACGCGTCGGGCGCTTGGGTGCGGCGGGGGTGACGGTCTGTGCT
>JBBQGR010000478.1:0-2152 GCA_038323185.1 Phycisphaerales bacterium
GCCGTGATGGCCCAGGACTCGCCCGCGCTGGTGATCCTGTGGCGGATGGGAACGGTGCTCTTTGGGCTGGGAATCCTGTACTACTTTCGAAGGCTCGCGCGGGCGGAACTTGGAACATGGATCTGCTTCGCCGCGATGCTCTCGCTCACGATCTACTGGACGTACTACATCGAAGCGATCGGCTCGCTCGGCCCGGTCTACGGAAGCCTCGCCATGACAAACGACCCGCACTGGGTTCACATGGACTGAGGTGAAAGGCACTAGGCACCGGGCAACAGGCACTAGGGAAGAAGACCAGACGAGTCGCAGCGGCAGAGTGTCCAAGTGGCTCGTGCTGGGTTCCAAATGCCAGTGGCGTGACCTTGTGGTCTTGGTGCATTTTGTATCTCTGCGGCACCGATGCCCAGTCCCCAGTCCCCAGTCCCTTCCTACTCAGTCGCGGCTGCCGAACTCGACCTTGTGGCCCGCGTCCTTCAGCGTCTTCTCGCGGCTGGCGAGCTCGACGTCGTTGTCGACCATCATCTTGACGAGCTCGTCGAAGCTGGTCTTGGGTTCCCAGCCGAGCTTGGTCTTGGCCTTCGCGGGGTCGCCCAGGAGCAGATCGACCTCGGCGGGGCGCAGGTAGCGCTGGTCGAAGGCGACAAACTCCTTGTAGTCCATGCCCGCATGGCCGAAGGCGCGCTCGCAGAACTCGCGAACGCTCCAGGTCTGGCCGGTCGCGACGACGTAATCATCGGGCTTGTCCTGCTGGAGCATCATCCACATCATTTTGACGTAGTCGCCCGCGAAGCCCCAGTCGCGCTTGCTGTCGAGGTTGCCGAGGAAGATCTTGTCCTGCAGGCCCATCTTGATGCGGCCGACGGCGCGGGTGATCTTGCGCGTGACGAAGGTCTCGCCGCGGCGGGGAGATTCGTGGTTGAAGAGGATGCCGCAGGAGGCGTGCATGCCGTATGACTCGCGATAGTTGACCGTCGCCCAGTGCGCCATCAGCTTCGCGCAGGCGTAGGGGGAGCGCGGGTAGAAGGGCGTGGTCTCGGTCTGCGGCGTCTCGACGACCTTGCCGTACTGCTCGGATGAGGAGGCCTGGTAGAAACGCACCTGCTGGCCCGACTCTTCCTGGAACTCACGCACAGCCTCGAGCAGACGCAGCGCGCCCATGCCGACGGTGTCGGCGGTAAAGATCGGCATGTCGAAAGAGACGCGGACGTGGCTCTGAGCGCCGAGGTTGTAGACCTCGTGCGGCCGGACCTTGCGGATGATGTCCGAGAGGCTGTTGGAATCGCAGAGGTCGCCGTAGTGCAGCTTCAGGCGCGGCTTGCCCTGGTGCGGATCTTGGTAGATCCCGTCGATGCGCCCCGTGTTGAAGGAGGAGGAGCGGCGGATGATGCCGTGGACCTCGTACCCCTTGGAGAGGAGGAACTCGGCGAGATATGAGCCGTCCTGGCCGGTGATGCCGGTGATCAGAGCCCGTGAAGCGTTCGTCATTGAAGCGGTCCTTGTGGGTGGGGCTGAGGGGAGGGTGGGGCTAAGGCGGTTGAGAAGTCGTGATTATGAGACGGATACGCCCGGGCTTAGTGCCCGGTTCTAACCCCCCGGACCTTAGTTCGGCATTTCGGGGCTTGGGCGTGACTCGGAGTGGCTCGGCGGCGTTGCACTCTGCTGCGACCGTGCGGGTTGCCCCGGCAGCTCGAAGGGGCGCTCGGTTGGAGTATCGGTGACCTTTGGCCAGTCAGAGAGACCGCCGCCTCGGAGCGTGGCCGCGAGGGAGAAGGAGGCGGCGGTGAAGGCGAGCGCGGCGAGGATCGGGAGAATGGCCTCCGGCCAGCGCGGGCGCGTGGCCCCCCCGACCCGCGCGACGAGGTAGACCAGCAGGATCAGCACCAGCGGCTCGACGTAGCGCTGCCAGAGCTGCGCGTTGGCGGACTGAGCAAGGGAGAAGGCGGCGAGCGCGGCGAGGATCACGATGCGCTCGCGCATCCAGAGCCTGCGGAAGCACGACGCCAGGACGACGCCGCCGAGCACCGCGAGAGGGACCATGAGGACGGATGCGTAGCCGCCGACGGCGGGCAGGCGGCCCGCGATGTTCCAGAGGCCCGACCAGCGTCCGGCCTCCATGCTGTAGGTGGTTGGTGTTGCCAGCGCGAGGGCGAGG
>JBBQGR010000479.1:0-2138 GCA_038323185.1 Phycisphaerales bacterium
GGCCACCCGCGAGATCTTTCTTCGCTAGGAAGACGCCGTGGAGGAGCGTACCGACGTCGTAATAGAGCAGAGCTTTTGCTAGGAGAAGGCGGTTGATAGGGCCGGCCTCGAGTGAGCCCAACTTGAGCTTGAGGGCGTTTAGAAACGAAGGGTCCTTCTTATTCTCGATCAGGTAAGGACTATTCAGGCGATGAGCCTCGAGCATCGAGTCCGTAAGAAACCTGCCGCCACGAGTGACGGTTACGTGGGACGCGCCACGAAGCGCGGCGATAGGTTGCTGATTGACCGAATCCCAGCATGTTGCCTCCAGTCTGTTGGCCATGCTCTGCGCACTTTCGACAAGCAACTTCGTTCCAGAGCTGGTCTGGTACGTTGCTGCGCCCAGGCTTGGAAAGCCAGTGGGTTGAAAGCGATCACCCTGGAGCGGTTTGAGCGGGACTCGGAACAGGAGTCGTGTCGTCTTTTCGAGTTGCTTGAGGTCGAGGCTCATCGGTTCTCCGTGTAGGGCTTGGGCTGAAAGCATTGGACCATCGCAGCGGCGACGGCGGAACTGATAGGAAAAGCCAGCGATGCGCCCCAGAGGAGCGATGTGGGCTCGTCGACGAACGCGCCCTGTAGCGGCGGGTGCAGACCGCTCGCGCGGAGACGACGTAGCGCAAGGTCAACAGCCGCAGTCCCGTCGCCTGCCGCGAGGCGACGGACCATTGCGCTGTCTACAGGAATTGCGCGGTTGTCGGCAAGCGGCCACGGCAGGGACGCCAACCGCAAAGCCATCCACGCCTCGTCTGGCCGACGCTTGCCTATCTGAGTTCGCGGGCGGGTGGCCTTCACCCGATTCCACCGCACAGCCATCAACGCTCGCGCGAGCTCGACCGTGCGGGCGAAATCCACTTCGCCGGCGACCAGCGTGGCAAGGTCATCAAGCCGTGCTTCGTAGCCTCGGGCGGCAACGATCGGCAGCGACCGACGACCAGTTTGGGCGCTTTCGATGATCCGGCGCTCCACGACGGCCAGGCAGGCCGACACATCCCCACGCCCCTGCGCGACGACGCGGACATCATCCGCGAGTCGCTTCTCAATCTCCTTGAAGCGATGCCCACCTGGTTGCAGCGGGAGCCAGTGATGGCGCACAGAATCTCGAACGTTTCCGTCGGGGGCGTACGAGGCCGCCGCGCTTCCGAGCGCTCCGGCGAGGCGCCACTCTGCGCTCCCATCGTCTGCCGCTTTCAGCCACTCGGGTCCAAGCACGGGTATTGGTCCGGCCTTGAATGCCGTGCCGCTCACTTGCAGACCTTCGATTTCCGCCATAGCGCGCAGCACCGCCTGCCAGCGGTCTGGGCTGTCATCGTGCGTGAGCACGGCGAACACCGCATCTGACACCCGTGCCTCACTCACGACCAGGCGTGCTGGCGCGTGACTGTCTCGCGCGAGTCTCTGAAGTCGGTCGAGCCACGGCGCGAGATCATCGATCAGGCGGGCACGAGGTCGAGCCCGGACATCTACACGGCCAACCGGCACCGCGAAGTTTGATTTTCCATTACGTTCCAGATAACCGTACCGAACGAAGGTGGTGATCCCCCGTGCAACACCGAGTCGAGCCATTGCGCGTGTGACATCGAGCGGGCGAGTCGCTAGTTGTCGCCCGAGTTGGAGTCGAGCTTCTCCGAATAGGCCTTGCAACGCGCCGTTGGTGGCTGGTTGCGACCAGAGTGGCATCCATTGTTCGCCGCGGTCTGACTTTTCTCGTCCGCGGGTTGCGTTGCCCGCCGCGTGCGCGCGTACCGCGAACGGCGCGCTCGCCTGACTTGTCGCGAGCGGATCAAGACGCCGCGTCGCGCGGGCGCTGAACAAAATGGAGCCCTCCAGCATCAAGACGAAGTCCCACGCCTTGATCAGGCTGTCGCCATCCGCGCCGGTCGTGCTATTCGCGCCTCCTGCGCCTCCCGGAAGGAACTGGCCGATCCCGGCCCCCGCGGAGAGGTTGTTGGACGCCGCCCCCCACAGCGCTTGTCGTACGAGTTCATCGGAACCTGAACGAGGCGGCCCCGCCGGGGCCGCAACATCGAACAGTTCGTCAAGCCGCTGCATAGCGTTGTTAGTAAAATCGAGTCTCCCGTCGTTTCCACCGGTGCCGAGCA
>JBBQGR010000480.1:0-2130 GCA_038323185.1 Phycisphaerales bacterium
CGTCCAGAAACGCGGCATGTCCACCATGGAAATGATCCGCGTCCTCGCAGATCACTTCCGCGTCCGGCCCGATCGCATCGGCTACGCGGGCCTAAAGGACAAGCACGCCATCACGCGACAGGTCGTCTCCATCCACATCCCGGGCCAGAAGCCCGACGACTTCCCGATGCTCCAGCACGACAAGATCTCCGTGCTCGGCGCAGATCTCCACACCAACAAGCTCCGCCCCGGCCACCTCGACGGCAACCGTTTCAGCATCCGCATCCGGGGCGTCCGGCCGACCGACGTCATCATCGCGCAGAAGGTCCTGATGACCCTCGCCAAGAGCGGCGTCCCAAACCGCTTCGGCGAGCAGCGTTTCGGCATGCTGATGAACAACCACATCATCGGCCGCCACCTGATCGCCGCCGACTATGAGGGCGTCGTACGCGAGCTGCTCGGCCCCAACACCTTCGATCCCGCGCTCAACAGCGAGGCCCGCGCTCTCTTTGCTCAGGGCAAGCTCGATGAGGCCAAACGCCACTACCCCGACGCCGCACGCACCGAGCTCAAGGTCCTCCACCGCCTCTCGCAAGGCCGCACACCGCGCGACGCCGTCCGCGCCCTCGACGACACCACCATCGGCTACTACATCTCCGCCTTCCAGTCCGCGGTCTTCAACGCCGTTCTCGACGCGCGCGTCGCCACCGGAACGCTGGGCGAATTGCACGAGGGCGACCTCGCCATCAAGCGCGAGAACCTCGCCGTCTTCGCCGTCGACGCCGCCCTCGCCGCGGACCCGGCAACACGCGATCGCCTCGCAGCGCTCGACATCGGCCCCAGCGGCCCAATGTGGGGGCCCGAGATGATGCGCGCCGCCAGCGCCACCGACGAGCGCGAGGTCGCCTGCCTCGCCGCACTTGGCCTCACACCCGATCAGCTCAAATCCGCCGACGTCCTGACGCGACGCGCCATAGACGGCAGGCGCCGCCCGCTCAGAATCTCCCTGATCGACCCCGAGGTCGAGGGCGGCGTTGATGAGCATGGCGCCTACGTCCGCTGTGCCTTCGAACTCTCGCGCGGCGCCTTCGCAACCGTCGTCATGCGCGAGATCATGAAGCCGCCAACCGCTGCGGGAGTCGCCACAGAGTCAGACGAAGGCTGATCGCCGCGGCCGCGGCGTCGGAGGAGCGTGCCATGTCCGATGGAATCCGGTTGGTCTGCTTCGACTGGGGCGGCGTGATCCTCAAGCACTGCCGCGCCTGGAGCGAGGCCTGCACGCTCGCGGGCCTGCCCATCCGCGAGGGCGTCGAAAGCCACGACAAGGTGCTGCGCCGGCGCGAGGCCACCGCCGCCTTCCAGCGCGGCCACATGGCTACCGACGACTACTACCGCGCCCTCGCCCAAGCCTCCGACTGGCTCTATTCCACCTCGGAAATCAAGCGACTCCACGACGCATGGGTCACCGAGGAGTATCCCGGCGTCGCCGACGTCATCCACGCCATCCACGCAAACAACCGCGACACCGCCCTCCTCTCCAACACCAACGAAGCCCACTGGCGCCGCCACCTCCCCGGCCCACGCGGCGAAAAGCCCGACTTCCCAACCGCCGGCCTCCTGCGCATGCGCTTCGGCTCGCACCAGCTCCGCCTCGTCAAGCCCGGCATCGAGATCTATCGCGCCTTCGAGCGGCACACGCGCCACGAGGGCGAACGAATCCTCTTCTTCGACGATCTCATCGGCAACATCAACGCCGCGAGATCCATCGGCTGGAACGCCGAGCTCATCGACCACACCGGCGACACCGCGCACCAGCTCCGCACGCACCTGACCAACCACGGCGTGCTCTGAGCAGGTCGCGCCTTGCGAGCCGCGCCCACATCACGGATCAATCGCGATGTCCAGCTCCACCGTCGTCGGCGCGAGGCACTCGTGCTCCGAGCACGCCTGGTACATCACGCACAAGAGCGGCGTCCCCTTCCAATCGCCCAGCCGCTCGAGCGCCACGCGCAGCTCAATGGTCCCCGAGTACGCGTTGATCAGTCCCACGCTCGAAACGCCGTACGGCTCGCCCGCGGGATAGTCCGCGTACGCCACAACGCCGCTCCCGTTGATCACGCTCACCCGAAACGAGATCATCCGCCGCGCCGC
>JBBQGR010000481.1:0-2111 GCA_038323185.1 Phycisphaerales bacterium
CACCAGGCACTAGGAAGACAAGAAGAGGAACAACCCGCCTCTGGTGTCGGAAGAGTGCTTGGACCACTAACCTTCAATCACGAATCATTAACCACTAATCACGAACCCCTCACTCCTGATCCCTGACCTCTGACGAATCCCCTGGCCCCCAGCCACGAGTGTTCGGTCGATCACACGCAAATAAAGAAAGGAGTTCCGCTGCGTCGGCGTTCGTCCAGATCCGTTGCTGCCTTCACGATGGTTGAGATCATCGTGGTGGTGGTCATTCTGGGCGTGCTGGCGGGGCTGATGGTTCCTCGGCTCATCTCCACTTCTGGCCGCGAGGCGCGGCGTGCCGCGGAGGCTGCGGCCGAGGTGCTATCCGCCGCGGCCCGGCGCGACTCGCTCTCGACGCAGCGCGTCGCCGTTGACTTTGATGGCACGCTGGGCACGCTCAAGCTCGTGAAGATGGGGACCAACGCCCGCGGCGAGTCCGCATGGATTGATGATCAGCTCGCGCCCCGTGCCGAGATGGGCAGTGCCATCGTTACGTCCGCGCTCTCCGATGCCCTCACGCTCGACGCTGCCGGTCAGTTCCGTGTTGAGTTTCCCGTGATGGGCCGCCGCCCGGACCTGACGCTCGTGATCGAGGACTCGCGCCGGCGAGAGACGTACCGCGTCGTCCTTTCGAGCGGCGCGGTCCGCGCACGCTTGGTCCTCCCCGGACAGAGCATCGACGCCGCGGCCGTCACTGACCTGGACGCGCAGGGGAAGGGGGAGCAGGCATGGTGAAGCGCGCTCTCGTTGCTCGTCGAGCGTGGCCGCGCCGGCGCGGCGTGCTGCTGGCCGATGTTCTCGTCGCGACCGTCATCGTCGGGTCCGCGCTCGCCGTGCTGATGTCCATGACTGGCCGCGCCCTGCGGGCGCAGTCGCAGGGCGAACAGCTCCGCGTCGCGGCGATGCTGCTCGATGAGAAGCTCAACCTCGTCCTCGCGCGCGGGGCCGACGACTACGCCTCGCGATTCGGCGAGTTGGAGGGCGCCTGCGACGAGCCCTTCCAGAAGTTTCGCTACAAGCTCGAGATTGCTGGCAGTGGCAGCGGCGGTGAAGCGTTCACCGTCGTGGCGACCGTCTCATGGCTCGACGGTGCGTCGATGCGGACCGAAACCGTCGAGACCCGGATCGCGCCGCGCCTCGGCGAAGAGCCAGACCCAGACCGAAGGCCCGAGCAGAGTGTGGAGCGGCTGTAAGTGAGCATCGCGACCGCCACAGTTCGTCGCCGCTCGCTGGCACATGACGCCGCCACGCTCCCGCTGCGCACGCACCGCCGCGCCTTCACGCTCGTTGAGCTCATCGTCGCGGCGGTCGTCGGCGCGATGGTCGCCGGCGCGGTCGCCGTCAGCGCGGGCCAGCTCTGGCGCACGAATCTCGCGGCGTCGCAGCGGCAGCAGGCCAGCGCCCGCGCCGAGGCCGCAGCGTCGCGCATCTCCCTCGACCTGCTCAGCACCGCGCGAGATGCCGATCTGCTCGGCGCTCGCGTCTCGATCTTGGATGGTGGCACTGGCCCTTCGGCCCGCGATGAGCTCCTGATCCTCACCAAGTCCATGCGGCCGGTACGCGACGATGCTGGCGAGGCCGAGGGCGACCTGCAAGAGGCGCAGTATCGCGTCGTCGGAACCGCGGGCGGCGCGGGCTCCCTCTGGGGGCGGCGAGATCCCGCGATGGACGAGATCGTCGACGGCGGCGGGATCGCCGAGTCGCTGGTCGAGGGCATCGTCTCCATCTCCATCACCGCGTACGACGGCGAAGCCTGGTTCGAAGAGTGGGACTCTGATCGCGATGGCATGCCACACGCCGTGCGCATCTCCGTCGAGGCCGCGGGCGATGATGGCAAGACCCGCGCGACCTCGCGCCGGCTAGTCGCGATTGATCGTGTGCCCATCCCGGTCGTGGAGGAAGAGGAAGAGCCCCAGCCCGATCCGACGGCACCCACGCCCAATCCCGCGGCCAGCACCGGTGGCGGCTCAGCGGGCGGTGGTGGCGGTGGTGGCGGCGCTGGCGGCGGTCCACGGCCTCGCCCTCCCAGTGGCCCACCGCCCGGCGGTGGTGGTCGCGGTCCGGGCGCGGGTGGT
>JBBQGR010000482.1:0-2111 GCA_038323185.1 Phycisphaerales bacterium
TGGATTTGCGGGCAGGGGGGGCGTTCTGGCGCTTGGCGCGCCTGAATGAGGATTCGCGTCGCTCGTGTGGAGCGGTCGATGGTGAACGGGTAGATGCCCATCACTCGCCGCGCGGTGAAGAATCTAGGAGGCCGATATGCCCACCCCCATCATCTCGCGTTCTGGTTGCAATCGTGGCGAACTTCGCCGCGGCTTTACGCTCATTGAGCTCCTGATCGTGGTTGGGATCATCGGGCTGCTGGTCGCGACGACGCTGCTGGTGGGCGGCGCGGCGGTGCGCGGCGCGAAGCGCAACGCGACGGAGGACACGCTTCGGGTGCTGGATGCGGCGCTTGAGCAGTACATCGCCAGCGAGGACGGCATTCCGCCCGCGCTGGTGCAGGATCCGCGGCAGGGTCGTGATATTTTCCTCTTGCCCGTCGCGGACGTTCGTTCAATGACGGACAACGAGGCTGCTGGCAGCGGACAGTTGCCGGGCAACCCGATGATCGACAGCGTGGGGCTCTTTCTGCTCCAGGCCAACGCGGTGCCCGACGCGAAGAAGGCGTTGGACCAGCTGCCCCAGAAGTTCGTGCGCCAGCAAACGAGGACGGTGACGGCGCTGCCCCTCACGATCACGAGCGCCTTTGACGCGTGGGGAGAGCAGATCCGTTACGTGCATCCGCAGTTCAGCGGCAGGATCACCAACGCGACGGCGATCAATTCAGTCGAGCTTCTCGGCCCGGCGCCGACGGGCAAGCAGTACGGCGTCGGCGACGTCCGCCGCAACAACGTGTACACGGGTAGCGACTCGGAGAACCGCACCGCAACGGCGCTGCAGCAGGTCGCCGACGGCGACGGCGGCAAGTGCATCGGCGGCAGGCCATACTTCTACTCGGCGGGACCGGACAAGGACCCTTCGACGATCGATGACAACGTGTACCTGATCGTGCCGCCGGTCCCGAGGGGTTGATGGCCGCGGCCAACCGCCGCACGCGAGCAAGCACCGAGCCGTTGAGCGGCGAGTACTCCGCGCTAAGCGACGCCGCCCCACAGATTCTGACTCGATGACGGGCAAGGTGGCCAAAGCCCGCCTAGGCTTCACAGCACTTCCGGGGTGTAGCGCAGCTTGGTAGCGCGTCTCGTTCGGGACGAGAAGGTCGCAGGTTCAAATCCTGTCACCCCGACTTGTTTAAGAATGAAGCCCTTCGATGAGTACATCGAAGGGCTTTCTCTTTGTGGCGCGGGTGTTCTCGTGCGGAACTAGCATTTCAATTATGCCTACCAAAGTGGTCAGTTGGGCCGGTTTGTCCGGTGAGTGGTGAGGAGATTCGAACTCTGAGCTTCGGGCGAGGTCGGCCTTCGTGCGGGCAGGTCCAAGTGTCACGAGCGCTTCGCTCATAGCCGTATCGCCAACAACATCCACCAGTGCAGCGCCATCATCGGAAGCAGGCCAACACAGATCTTTGCTGTCATCGCCTGTTCTTTTCGGTGCGGCGCTTTGCATCGGCTTGCTCATCGATGGGCGGCCCGAGCAGATTCTCGGCCTCGTGCGGCAGTTCGGACTTCCGAGCCTGGTTCTTGAGGTCATCCGACTCGCTCCCAAGCCCGCCTTCAGCCTTGGAGCTGACATCGCCTGATCCGACGGCGACAGGAGCATGTTTTTCGGGCGACGGGATGGAAACCCCGCCGACCTCTTCGGGTGCCGCTCCCGTGCGGTAAGCCTCGGAGACGAAATCGGAGGATTGGCGAAGCATCGTCACCGGCACGCCCTTTGGAAACACAACCTCGCGAGCCTCGTCGGGCATGGAGATCCCATGCTCCTGGTACGCTCGTTTCACAAGGCGGATCACCGATGATCGCACCTTGAGCCAGCTGTTCTCGCGCCCGTTGAGCCAGAAGTACACCTTCAGGTTCACCGTCGCTGCGCCGAGACTATCCGCGAGCACCCAAGGCTCGGGCTCTTTGAGCACGGCGGGATGATCGGCCAGCACGCGGCGGGCCACCTCTTGGGCACGGTCGATCTGATCGTCGTATCCGATGCCGATCGTGAAGTCCTCGCGCCGGTTGGGCATCGCCGTGAAGTTGCGGATCGTGCTGACGTACACCGTCGCGTTCGGGAGCTGCGCGAG
>JBBQGR010000483.1:0-2098 GCA_038323185.1 Phycisphaerales bacterium
TCTGGCCAAATGGCTGGTGAAGGAAGGCGATACCGTCAAGTCCGGCATGATCATCGCCGAGATCGAGACTGACAAGGCGACGATGGAAGTCGAAGCGGTCGATGAAGGCAAGGTCGGCAAGATCATGGTGCCCGCAGGCACCGAAGGCGTGAAGGTCAACGCCGTGATCGCCGTGCTGCTCGAAGAGGGCGAGAACGCCGGCGACGTGAAGGCGCCTGCGGCAGACCCCGCGAAGGCAGAACCTGCACCCGCGCCAAAACCCGCTCCAACATCCTCCGCGCCCGTAGCGCCCACGCCGGTCGCCGCGGCGAAACCTGCTACCCAGGCTGCTGTCGCCGTCATGGAGCGCCCGAGCAGCGCCCGCATCATGGCCTCGCCGCTGGCCAAACGCATTGCCGCCAACAATGGCATCAACCTGAAAGCCCTCAAGGGCTCCGGGCCACACGGCCGTATCATCCGCCGCGATGTTGAGAACGCCAGACCTGGCGCCGCGCAACCTGCCCAGGGCGGCGCGCCGATGATCGCTGACGGCCTCATCCTGCCGCAGATCCTCGACGACCGCGTCTATGCGCCGGATACCTACGAGCTGAAGCCGCTGGACGGCATGCGCAAGACAGTCGCGAAGCGCCTGACGCAGAGCTTCATGCAGGTGCCGCACTTCCCGCTGAACATCGACATCACGCTCGACAATCTGCTGGAAAGCCGCGCCGCCATCAACGCCGCCGCGCCGAAGGACGTGAAGATCTCCGTCAACGACCTGCTCATCAAGGCGGCAGCGCTCGCGCTGATCGACGAGCCGGACTGCAATGCTTCGTACACGGATAAAGGCATTGCCTATCACAAGTACGCCAACATCTCGGTCGCCGTGGCGGTCGAGGGCGGGTTGATCACGCCTGTGATCTTCAAGGCGGAAGGCAAGGGCCTCGCCGAGATTTCCGAAGAGATTAAGGACCTCGCCGCCCGCGCCCGCGAGCGCAAGCTGAAGCCGCAGGAATACATGGGCGGCACCTTCTCGATCTCGAACCTCGGCATGTTCGGCATCAAATCCTTCGCCTCGATCATCAATCCGCCGGAAGGCATGATCCTCTCGGTCGGCGCGGGCGAAAAGCGCGCGGTGGTGGATGAGAAGGGCGCCATCGTCGCGCGCACCGTGATGAGCGTCACGCTGACCTGCGACCACCGCGTCATCGGCGGCGCCGAAGGCGCGAAATGGCTCGCGGCCTTCAAGCGCTATGTGGAAACGCCCGAAGCGATGCTGCTTTAGGCCGGAAGGAACACCATGAGCACTCCATACGATCTCATCGTCATCGGCTCCGGCCCCGGCGGCTATGTCGCGGCGATCCGCGCGAGCCAACTCGGCATGAAGACGGCCATCGTCGAGCGCGAGAGCCTCGGCGGCATCTGTCTCAACTGGGGCTGCATCCCGACCAAGGCGTTGCTGCGCTCCGCCGAAGTGCTGCACCTCGCCAAGAACGCCAAATCCTTTGGACTGAAGATCGAGAACCCGTCGTTTGATCTTGAAGCCGTCGTCAAACGCTCGCGCGGCGTCGCCTCGCAGTTGTCGAACGGCGTCAAGTTCCTGATGAAGAAGAACAAGATCGACGTCATCGAAGGCACCGCTCGCCTCGAGAAAGGCGCGCTGGCGCCGAAGGTCATCGTCAAGGGCAAGGACGGCAAGGATACGCCGTACACGGCCAAACACGTGATGCTCGCCACCGGCGCGCGCGCGCGCGACATTCCGCAGGCGGGCCTTGTCGCCGATGGCAAGCTGATCTGGACCTACCGCGAAGCGATGACACCCGACGTGATGCCGAAACGCCTGCTGGTCGTCGGCTCCGGCGCAATCGGCATCGAGTTCGCGAGCTTCTACAACGAACTCGGCAGCGAAGTGACCGTCGTCGAAGTCATGGACCGCATCCTGCCGGTCGAAGACGCGGAAATCTCCGCGCTCGCCGAGAAGGACTTCAAGAAGCAGGGCTTCAACATCCTCACTGGCGGGAAGGTCGAGAACGTCAAGGCCGGCAAGAACGTCGTCACCGCCGACATCACAGCGAAGGACGGGAAGAAGGAAACCAAGGAATTCGACCGCGCCATCCTC
>JBBQGR010000484.1:0-2047 GCA_038323185.1 Phycisphaerales bacterium
TCGTCGATGACGCCGCGATCGAGGATCGAGGGCACGAAGCCCGCGCCGATGCCTTGGATGCGGTGGGGGGAGTGCGCGCCGCCGCTGAGGACCGGGCTCTTGACGGGCTCGACTGCGATGGCCTTCATCGTTGGGAACTTCTGCTTGAAGACGCGGGCGCAGCCGGTGATGTGGCCCCCGGTGCCGACGCCGGTGATCATCGCGTCGAAGCCTTCGGGGAAGTCGCGCAGAATCTCCGCGGCGGTTGTGCGGACGTGAACCTCGACATTGGCAGGGTTGTCGAACTGCATTGGCATCCACGCCCGCGCCCGCTCCGCGACGAGCTCGGTCGCCTTTGCGATCGCACCCTTCATGCCCAGCTCCTTGGGCGTGAGGACGAGCTCGGCGCCGTAGGCCTTCATGATGCGACGGCGCTCGATGCTCATCGACTCGGGCATCACAAGGATGATCGGATACCCCTTCACGGCCGCCACCATCGCGAGGCCGATGCCCGTGTTGCCGCTGGTGGGCTCGATGATCGTTGCGCCCTTTGTGAGCAGGCCTCGCTTCTCGGCATCCTCGACCATGGCGAGGGCGATGCGATCCTTGATGCTGCCGCCCGGGTTCGAGCGTTCGAGCTTGAACCAGACCTCATGCGACGGAAAGAGCTTGCTGAGCCGCACGTGCGGCGTGTTTCCGATGGTTTCAAGAATGCTGCTGAATTTCACGTGATCTCTCCCTCAATCCACTTCTTCGTACTTGTCGTTGCCGTCAAGACACCGCGGCACCGGGCTCATCGCACGAACGCGTCACAACCGAGCCCGGCGGCACACTGCTGGTCACGAGGGCGTTGCCCCCGATGATGCTGCGGGCTCCGATGACGGTACGGCCTCCGAGGATCGTCGCGTTCGCGTAGACCACCACGCCATCTTCGAGCGTTGGGTGGCGCTTCTGACCCTGATCCTTCTTCCGAACGCGCATCGCACCGATCGTGACGCCCTGATAGATGATTACGCCCGCGCCGATCTGCGAGGTCTCGCCGATCACGACGCCCGTGCCGTGATCGATGACGAAACGCTCGCCGATGGTGGCACCGGGATGGATGTCGATGCCGTAGCGGCTGTGCGCGTGCTCGCTGATCAGGCGCGGCAGCAGCGGCACGCCCGCGAGGAGGATCTCGTGGGCCAGCCGATGGGCCGCGGTCGCGAGCAGGCCCGGATAGGCCAGCACGACCTCGTCGATGCTGTTGGCCGCAGGATCCCACTCCAGCAGTGCTTGTGCGTCGAGCGCAAGCCTTCGCGCCATCTCGGGCACGGCTCCGACGATCCGCTCGCTCCAGCCTGTCGGCGCATCACTACCGAGCCTCGCGGCGGCGTGATGGAGCGCGTCATGAAAAGCAGCAACGTCGGCTTCGGAAACCGAGGCTGTGCCGCGGTGCTGCGGGAAGAAGAGCGTGAGCGATCTGCCTAGCAGCGGGTCAGTGTCAATGGCGCTTGCGCCACTCCAGGGGGCGGCGGCTTGCCGGGTGAGTGCGCGAGCCACGTCACCCATGAGCGTGATTTCGGCGGAAGCGTGCCGCGGGTGGTTGGTGTGCGTTGTCACTGGTCGATCCTATCCGGCGGCCTCACGCTCGCTTGAAGGTGGATGCCGACGCAGCAGCCAAAATTCCGAGCATTGCGACTACGTTTCGTAGCTCACTCGCCCGTGCCGCTCGGCGCGGCTGATCAAGTCGCCTGCCCAGAGGCCCGCAAGCACAAACTCGACGCAGCTCGCCCGGACCGAGGGATCCTCGCTCGCGTTGACCTCGAAGGCCTTCTCCCACGCCTTCGGCACGCGCTTCAGGAGCGCGGCGTAGTGGCTGCTGGGGAGCATGTCTCCCACCTCGATCTTGACGCCCTTGGCGAAGACCTCGCCGATTTCTGCGAGGCCGTGCTTGGTGACGTACTCGTCGAAGACGGTCTTGATCGCCTCGGCAGCGATGGCGTCGAGGGCCTGTTTCTCGCTGAGTTGGTGCGAGCCCATGAGGTCGAGTTCAAGTTTGCCGATCGCGCTGGCGTGGAAGTGGGCC
>JBBQGR010000485.1:0-2036 GCA_038323185.1 Phycisphaerales bacterium
GCCGCCGTTGGCCGCGGCCCAGTCGGGGAGGCGGACGCTGGTGCGCGAGGCGGGCTTGGATTCCATTGTGGCTGGCGCGGCGGCGCGGGCGTGCGACTCGATGTTCATTGCGTTGTTGATCGAACTGTTCATCGAGTTGCCTGCTGCCTTGGTCGAGGCGGCGACGGCGTCGGGACCGATGGCGACCTTACCCGCAAAGGTGGCACCCTCGGCGACGATCATCGCCGCGGCGACGACCTCGCCGGTGACGCGAGCCGACGACGTGAGCTGGAGGCGCTCGGTCGCGAAAACGTCACCGTCGTACTGGCCTTCGATGAGCACGGTGGCGGCGCGAACGCTGGCTCTGGTCTGGGATTGAGCCGCGAACTTGAGCTCGCCCGGCCCTTCGGCGATGATGGAGCCTTCGACGGTTCCTTGGATGAGCGCGCCTCCGGAGAGGGTGAGCTCGCCCTTGAATCGTGCGCCCGCTCCGATGATGGTCTGGTTGGTCTGGTTCTGCTCGGCCATGGTGAACTCCCGTGACCGGAGGAAAGATCCGGCCGACAGAGGCTATCGGATGACGAACGCCACGGGCGTGAAAACAGAGTGCAACCGACAGCGCGTGGCGGGTCTGATGGTCAGCGGACGAAGGCCATGACGACTTCGAAGGCGATGAGGATGATCACGATCCATTCGAGCACCTCCATTCGCCGGTGGGCGGCGCGGTCGGAGACCTTGTCGTAGATTCCGTCGAGGGTGTCGAGCTTGCGGATGATGTTCGCGTCCCATTCTGGCAGGCGGAGGCGGTCGCTGGCGAGGCGATAGAGGCGCGCGAGGAACTGGTCGCCGACGAGCTTGAGAGCGTGGTTGACGCCTTCGAACTACGCCGCGGCTTCGAGGTGGAAGTGGGAGATGAGTCGCAGCTCCGAGGACTGCTTCCAGTTGAAGAGGTGCTTCATGCTGCGTGTGCGCTGCGCGGCGTCGTAGGCTCTGGCGAGGGCCTCATCGAGCCGATCGTCGAGAAGGCGGAGTTCGAGGAGCTCGATGTTCGCGAACTCGAGGATTGCGAGAACGTCGTCCTGGCCGGGTCCGAGGAGGATGGCGGCGTTCCAGTCGATGATCGCCGCGTCGTTCTGGGTGTAGGAGAGGCGCGCGGCGAGAGCTTCGCTAACCTCGCGAGATGAGAGTGCGCCCGGGTCGGCGCGAACGATGCCCGCGAGGATTGTGGTGTGGCGCTCGATGAAGTGGTCTGGCGACTCGCGCGGATCCTCGAAGCGGTAGACCGCGTAGTCCTCGGCCATTTCGGAGATCATCGGCGACTTCACGGCGGGGTTGATCTCCCGGAGCAAGATTTCCAGGATACGACGGGCCGCGGCGCGGAGCGGCTTGCTCTCGTAGATCTGCTCGGCGAGCGGCACGAGCGCTTCGAGGGCGGTGCCATCGGCTGGGAATGGAAAGGTGAAGGAGACTGATGCGCCGCCGAAGTCGTAGAGCGCGACGTCTGCGGTTGGCGACACCGCGAGAGGCAGGGGCGATGCGTCGGCGTTGGTGATGACCTCGCGCCGAACGCGCAGCGGGAGGGGGCGCTACTCGAAGGAGACTGGTGCGCGGCGAGAATGCAGCAGCCCCACACGCTGGGGCGCGGCGGAGGCGAGCAAACGCTCGGCGTGATCGAGCTCCACGGACGCGGTCGCTTGAGATCGGTGCTGGATTGGAGGGATTCACGAGAGGTTCGTAATCGAGTGGGGTTGGGCCGGCTTTGGCTGGGAATTGCGTGGGATCTTCTCGCGGAATGTCGCCCAGCGCGGTATGGTGGGAGGCATGGATCAGAATGGTCAGGTTGATCAGGGGCGAGATGCGCGAGGTGCGAGACACGCGGGCCATGCACGCCACGCCGAGCGCGAGGACGTGTCGATCATCGCGCCGTGGATCGGCAGCATGGTTGATGGCGGCGCGATGATGCTCTTGGCGGCGATGTTGCCGGTGGTGTCGGTGCTGTTGGTGGCACCCGGGTGCGCTGCGACCAAGCCTGCAACGACCGCCGCGTTTGCGGGGGC
>JBBQGR010000486.1:0-2033 GCA_038323185.1 Phycisphaerales bacterium
GGCTCGCGGGTCGCGAGCAGCCGGCGTCGTAGCGATCCCGTCGCGAGACAACAGACGAGCCGTCGTGGCATGGTGGAGCCGTGCTGAACGGGCTCGTCGGAGAACTCGACATGAGTGTTCGACGAGATAGACGGTGGAACCGTTGGTTCTACCGAGCATGGGTCCATCCGCCGGGTGGACCGAAGGTGCGGATCTTCGGCGTGCCGCGAACCGACCACCTGCCCAACACCAGGGCGGGGGCCGAGCAAGCGGAGCGTCTGGCGATCGCGCGTGTCCTCAACACTGGCAAGGCGAAGGCCGAACCGATCGACAAGGGCCCGGAGGTGCCCACCGTGGAGGAGTTCTCGAAGATCTACATCGAGGCGTCGAAGGTGCAGAACAAGCGGTCGTCGTGGGAGGGCAAGCAGACGATGCTGAAGTGCCACATCCTCCCGCGGCTCGGAAAGCTGCGGCTCGATCAGGTCACGTACGCGGTGATCGAGGACTTCAAGATCGCCCTCGCCAACACGCCGATCGGGAACGCGGAGCGCCGCAAGGACGCGCCGCTGCCTGACCGGAAGCTGTGCGCGAAGACGATCAACAACGTCCTCACCTGCCTGCGGCGGATGCTGTCGATCGCGCGCAAGCGCGGGGTGATCGCCGCGGTGCCCGAGGTCGAGTGGTTGAAGGCGCCGCGCGGTGACTTCGACTTCCTCGACTTCGCGGAAGCCGAGCGCCTGGTCGAGGGCGCGGGCGGGGAGGGGCGGACGATGATCCTGCTCGGGCTCAAGACCGGGATGCGTCAGGGCGAGATGCTCGCGCTGCGCTGGCAGGACGTCGATCTGGTCGCGGGTCGTCTGGTGGTGAAGCAGAACTACGTGCGCGGGGAGCTCGGCACGCCGAAGTCAGGCAAGCCGCGCGAGATCCCGCTGAGCGATGATCTGCGGGCGGCGTTGAAGGCGCAGCGGCACCTGCGCGGGCAGTACGTGTTCTGCGACCTCGATGGGAAGCTGCTGACGAAGGGGATGGCGAAGGCGCCGCTGTGGACGGCGTGCAAGAAGGCGGGCCTCCGGCTGATCGGCTGGCACGTGCTTCGGCACTCGTTCGCGAGTCACCTCACGATGCGTGGGGCGCCGCTGAAGGCGGTGCAGGAGCTGCTCGGCCACAGCACGATCCAGATGACGATGCGCTACGCGCATCTCGGTCCGGAGATCGTGCGGGACGCCGTGCAGCTCTTGGACCAGAAGGCAGCGCCTGGGCAGAGTTTGGGCAGTGCGCGGCCGTTTTCGGCGTAACTAGCTGAAATATAAGTGGAGGCGCCGGGAGTCGAATTCTCTACCAACCCCAATCGTGACCATCCCTTGCTGCGATGTCGCGAAGTTGGCTCCCGGTAGCTTCCACTGTCTTCGTCTAGATCCCGCTCGTCGTGGCAGCGTCGTGGCAGCGTCTCCGAGAGGGTGATCTCGGGGCGCTGCGATTTGTCGTCGCGATTTGTCGTCGACGATTTGTTACCGGCTCGCCGCCACTTTCATCTCGGACCCCCGGATCTGATCGCGCGAGATCGGTGACGACAGCTTCAGTCACAGCCGGCTGTGCGGACCCGCGGCGAATGAGGTGCCATCATCGGATCCACCCGCCGCTTGTAGCTGCGCGAGAACGCACAGGCGGGCGCGCACGCTCACCCGAAACCGGGCAGAGGCTCGCGCGGACGGCAGCGACGCCAACGTGATCCGACGCCCGCTCGAGATTCGCGGTCCCAGGTCCGCATGGTCACCGCTCCTCCAACGCACGAGCATCGTGCGTGCTCGGGCCCCCAGCGAGGCGGCGCTGGATCAACTTCACGACTTCCACGACGGCGAGGGGCAGGAGAGCGCAACCGGCCACGATGCCCCAGTCTCTCGTGCCGAGTGGAACGGTGTGGAGGATGACACGCAAGAACGGAATGCTGACCGCCGCCACCTGCAAGAGAACGCAAAGCGCCACGGCCCCCCACAGCCAGCCGTTCTTGAACAGACGTGCGTCGAAGGCCGAGCGAGTCTCCGATCGTGAGCTGA
>JBBQGR010000487.1:0-2027 GCA_038323185.1 Phycisphaerales bacterium
GCCGCGGCCGCGGCGCGGGATGGGCTGCGTCACTGGCCAGAACACGGAACGCTCGTCGTCTCGCTCGCGTCCTCGCTCCAGTACGACGGCGACTCGACGCCGGGAGAGATCGCGGCCGCGCATCGGCGACTGGGCGAGATCTTTGATCGAGCTCGTGCGGGGCTTGATCCGCTGACGCTCGCGAAGATCGAGGCGTGGCGTGGCAGCAAGCCGTGGAACGCCGAGGCCGGGCGGCCGCTGCGTGTGGGTGTGCTCTCGCCGGACCTGCGGACGCACTCGGTGGCCTTCTTCATCGAGCCATTCTTTGAGGGACATGATCGGGCAAAGATCGAGCTGGTCGCCTTCTCGAATGCTCGCGAGCGCGACGCGGTGACGGCGCGGCTCGCGGCACGCGTGCATGAGTGGCACGATGTCGCGGACCTTACCGACTTCCAACTCGCGGAACTGATCGCATCGCGGCAGATCGACGTGCTCATGGACCTCGCGGGCCTCACCGTGGGCAATCGTGTGCCCTGCCTCTCGCTCAAGCCCGCGCGCATTCAGGCGACGTACTGCGGCTATCCCGACACCACGGGCCTCTCAACCGTTGACTATCGCATCGTCGATTCGCTGACCGACCCCGACGAGGCCGCGTTCAACGAGCGCGTGTCGGAGCGATTGATGAGGCTTGATCCGTGCTTTCTCTGCTACAAGCCAGCCGCGAACGCACCGACGCCGCGTCGTGAGAACGCGGGAGCGGGTGGCCCAACAACCTTCGGCTGCTTCAACGCATCACGCAAGATCTCAACGCGTGCCGCAGCGGTGTGGGGCCGCATCATGCAGCGCGTGCCGGGGTCTCGACTGCTTATCAAGAGCTTTGATCTCGCGGACGCGACCGCCGCGACGGGCCTGAGGGCGATGCTCGCAAATGCTGGCATCGCGAGTGAGCGCGTCGAGATTCTGCCAGCGACGAAGGGGATGCAGGAGCACCTTGAGATGTACGCGCGTGTGGACGTGGCGCTCGACCCATTCCCATACAACGGAACGACGACAACGTGCGAGGCGCTGCTGATGGGCGTGCCGACGGTCTGCCTTGCGGGTGAGCGGCATGCCTCACGCGTCGGTGTGTCGATCATGCACGCGGTTGGGGCCAGTGAGCTGGTAGCGGAATCGGCAGATGCGTACATCGAGATCGCGGTGACGCTCGCCAGCGATGCGGCGCGACTGGATCGCTATCGCGATGAGCTCCGGGGGAAGCTGCTGTCGAGTGCGCTGTGCGACGTACGCGGATTCGTGGCCCGGCTCGAGGCCGCGCTGGTGAGGATGGCGCAGGACGAGGAGCTCGCGGCACCATGATGTGATCTCGGTGCCGGAGCAGCACGAATCTTCCTGCGCCGAGTCTGGGCTCAGAGCGCGGTGGGTTCGTTGATTCGCGCAGCATCCGTTGTTGGCGTTCGAACCAGTGCCGACGCAGCGACGATGATCATGAGTGGGAGCAGTGGCACCGCGAAGCGGTCGAGCGGCGTCATCATCCATGCGGCGCCGAGCACATTCGCAAAGACGATGAGCGCGGTGGCGAAAACGCCCCATCGCCGGCGCTTGATCGCGAGGATCATGCCGACGAAGAAGACCGCCGCGAGTCCAGGACGCACGAACTCGGAGGCAAGAAACCACGCATTGAACGACCGTGCGAAGAGGCCCGATGGCAGAGACTCGGGTGGCACGCGCGTCGCGGCGAGGAGTGGTTGCCACCGCGATTGGTACGGTGTGAAGCGGCTACTGGCCATGACCGCATCAACGTCAAAGGTGTAGTTGCTCGTCATGCCGGGACGCGCGCCGCGCAGCGGCTCGCTGTGCCATAGGTTCGCGCGCGAGTTTGGGTGCCAGGAAACATCCCACGCGCCGAGCTGGCTCACGAGCGACCAGCCCATGTCTCGCGCGGCCTTGCGTGGATTGGCGGCGACCGCGGCGTCGGCCTCGGCCTTGCAGATGGCTTCGAGTCTGTGCGGATCGCGGAGCATGACTTCGAGCACGGCGTCAACGCTGTT
>JBBQGR010000488.1:0-2020 GCA_038323185.1 Phycisphaerales bacterium
CGAAGCGCCGACAAGGGCCTCAGCGCCCGATCAGTGAACCAGCACCGGGCCGCGGCGATCGCGTTCATCGAATGGTGCGTCCAGAACAACCGCACGCCGGACAACCCGCTCAAAATCGTCACCAAGCTCGATGAGAGCCGCGACCGGCGGCGGGTGCGCCGGGCCTACTCAGCCGACGAACTCTCGCGGCTCCTCGACGCCGCGCCCAAGCGTCGCTCCGTCTATCTGCTTGCGGTGCTGACCGGCTTGCGTCGCAAGGAGCTTGGATCGATCCGCTGGTCCGACGTCGATCTCGACGCCCGGACCATCCGCGTGCGCGTCGGCGTAGGAAAGGCTCGTCGCGAGGATTGGGTGGCGCTCCACCCACAGGCGCTCGCCGAGCTGCGCGACATCAAGCCCGGGGACGGTCGCGGGACCGATCTCGTCTTCGCCACCATCCCGCGCGACAAGACGGTGCGGGCGGACCTCGCCGCGGCCGGTATCGAGCCGGTCGATGAGTCGGGACGCACCGTGGACTTCCACGCCCTTCGCACGACGACGGGCACGATGCTGGCACGGGCGGGCGCAACGCCACAGGTCGCGATGCGGGCGATGCGGCACTCAGACGTCAAGATCACGATGAAGCACTACACCGATCTCCGGCTGCACGACGTCGCGAGCGCGGTTGCGACGCTTCCCGAGATTCTGCCGCCGAAACCACCCGAACGCGAGGTTCAGAAGGCCACGGGCACGGAGGGCAAGCTCTTGTCAGTGGAGGCGGTTTCTTCCGCCCAAGTGGTAGCGCCATTGGTAGCGCTGAGTGTTCTCGAAGAAGCTTCGGCGTTCGGTATGATGCACGATCCGAAATCTGGGCGGTCTGGACTTCGACTTGTCGGCTCGACTGGAGATCGCGCGCAACCCCGGTATACTTCGGCACTTCGCACAACGGTTCACCGGGGTGCGCGAGTCAAGGGCGAGGCGAACGCTAAACCCTTGGAAGATGGTCTGTTAGGGGCGATTAGCGCAGTTGGCTAGCGCGCTTCCTTGACATGGAAGAGGTCCCCGGTTCGAGTCCGGGATCGCTCACTTTGGTTGGTTGGCAGGGCGTGGCAAAGTTTGCCACGCGGCTGGGGGGAGGTTGGCGTTTGTTTCCGGGGCTCGGGTTAATCCGGGCAGGCCGCGCGGCCCGGGCCCGCCGCTCGGTCGTTCACAACTTTGAACACTTCGGACGACGTCGGTACATCGTCTCATGCCGCCGTTGACGCGGCCTTCATTGTTCTTATCGCCCGTTGGCCGAGATCCACGCCGTGTTGAGCTTCGCCGCGATCTCAGAGTTTCCGTCCGCCGCTGCGATCAGCTTTTCAAGCCGCGAGATCATCGCCTTGTTGGGCACGTCGACGCCCCGGATGAGCCTCGTGCGCACCGCGCTTTCGCGCTTCGCTGCATCTGCCTCATCCTCGCCCTCTTGACCTGCCTCTTCGCCGCCTTCTGCAACACCCAGCTCCGTCATCACGCAGTTTGAGATGTAGCCCAGCCACGTTGGCGCGTGCTCAGCGTCGGCCTCGATCATGCGCGACGCGAGCACCGTCACGATCCGCACGTTGAGCACGTCCTCACCCTGCTCGGGCAGGAAGAGCGGCGTGTCACTCAGCGGATCCGCGAGCGCGAGGTCCGCGTCCTCGTCGGTCTTGCCCGACGCGATCGCGCGGCTCAGAAGATCCACACCCTTCCCGCGCGCCACCATCGCGCGAGGACCAACCGCGGCGATCGCGTACCGGCGCAGGATGTTGGTCCCTTCAATCAGTGCCGCCAGGAGCCGCGGCTCGCGCTCTTTGGAATCCGCGGGGAGCGCCTGGATCGCGATAGCCTCACGCATCTCCCTCACCGCGATGAGCGTCATCGGCTGATCGAAAGCGGGCAGCGACATCGCCGCGGACAGCTCGTGCAGACTCGCGCCCTCGCCAACTTGCTTCCAGGCCACGAGCAGTAGCGAACCCGCGTCGAGCGTGAGCGTGTTCCAGGCGTTGGCCCGGTTGAAGGC
>JBBQGR010000489.1:0-1993 GCA_038323185.1 Phycisphaerales bacterium
GCCTCTTCGTCGCCTGCGGCGGGAACAACGCGGTCGCAGTCATTGACACCGGCAGGAGTTCGACCAGCTCCGCACGCCCGGCCGAGTCCCAAGCGAGGATCCTCGGCTGGATTCCCGCCGGATGGTGCCCCGGCCCCGTCGCCGTCACCAACGAGAATCTCCTCATCGCCAACATCCGCGGCATCGGCAGCCGCAACGATCGCGCCGACCAGTCGTTCAACAGCCACCGCCATGTCGGCACGCTCCAGCGCGTAGCACTCCTCGATATCGCCGACGCCGCGCGGCTACGGGAGATGACCGCCCAGACGCTCGCGGATTCCCGCGTGCCTCAGGCCCTCGCCGCGATCCAGCGTGACCAGCTCCGCAAGGATGTGAAGCCCGTCCCGATCCCGAAGGTCGCGGGCGAGCCGAGCGTCTTCGAGCATGTGATCTACATCATCAAGGAGAATCGGACGTACGACCAGATCTTCGGCGCGCTCGCCGCGGGCGAGAATCCCAAAGGCCGCGGGCGGCCCGATCTGTGTATCTACGGGCGAGAGATCACCCCCAACCACCACGCCCTCGCCGAGCAGTTTGTGCTGCTCGACAACTACTACTGCAATGGCGTCCTCTCCGCCGACGGCCATTCCTGGGCCACGGAGGGGAACGTGACCCCTTACCTCGAACGCTCCTTCGGCGGCTTCACCCGCAGCTACACCTTTGGCGATGACCCGCTCACGTACTCCTCATCGGGATTCATCTGGGACCACGTTCTGGCGGCGGGCTATTCCTTCCGCAACTACGGCGAGTTCAACTACACCGACGAGAAGCCCGACTCCTCTTTCCCCGAGATCTGGGCCGACTGGAAGGCCACTGGCAACACAGGCAAGGGTGGCAAGATCACCTTCGAGCACAAGATCAACACCGAGAACGTGAAGCGATACTCGAACCTGGATGCGCCCGGCTGGAACATGGACATCCCTGATCAGATCCGGGCCGATGTCTTCCTCCGAGAGTTCGCCGAGTTCGAGAAGAATGGCACGCTCCCCAACTTCATCGTGATCTATCTGCCCAACGACCACACCTCGGGCACCGGCGAGGGCAACCCCACGCCGCGGGCGCTCGTCGCAGACAACGACCTGGCGCTTGGGCGCATCGTGGAGGCTGTCTCGAAGAGCAAGTTCTGGCCCAAGACCGTCTTCTTCATCAACGAGGACGATCCGCAAGACGGCTGGGACCACGTCGATGGGCACAGGTCCATCTGCCTGGTGGTCTCGCCCTTCACCAAGCGAGGCGAAGTCATCAGCGAGTTCTACAACCAGTCGGGCGTGATCCACACGATCCAGCGGATCTTTGGCGTCGCCAGCCCCAACCAGCGCACCGCGCAGAGCAACCTGATGTCGGCGTGCTTCAACCAGACTCCCGACTTCACGCCGTTCAAGTTCCTGCCATCGAACATTGACCTGACGGAGATGAACCCCAAAAAGTCAGCGCTGGGGCCAGCGGAACTTCACTGGGCGCTGGTGAGCGAGGCCCAGGATCTCAATCGCGTCGACGCCGCCAACGAGGATCAGTTCAACCGTGTCCTGTGGCACGCCGCAAAGGGGGCAAACACGCCCTATCCCGAGGCCTACGCCGGTGCCCACGGAAAAGGTCTGGCGAGCCGGGGCCTATCGCTGGACCCGCAGGCAAAGGACGACGACGAGCACGAAGAGAGCCACAAAGCAGACGACGAGGATCGGTAGGCCAACAACTCTCGAGCTCGACACAGGCAAACCGGCGAGCATGCGGCCCACGTTCCAGCAACCGGCTTTCCAGAACTTCGCCCGGACCTGCCGATATTTCCCAGAATGCTCAGAGCGGGTCATGTCATAGCGCTTACCGTCGTCGCCCTCCTCACCCTCGGTGTGGTCATGGTGAACAGCGCGGGCATGACCGTGGCCCCCGTCACCGCCGCTTCGGCCCTCTCGCTCGAAGCCGCCAACGCACCGGTCGCGGGTGGCATCACGTGGCA
>JBBQGR010000490.1:0-1978 GCA_038323185.1 Phycisphaerales bacterium
CTTCTCGCGGGCCTTCGAAGGAGTTCGGCGATGCAGGACCATACCACCAGCGGCGTTCGTCACACGGGCGGTCGGACCTATACCAACGTTGGGCTCACGGCCATCGCCGCGATGCTCGGCATCCAGGTCTTCGCGCCCGGCGCGGCCCAGATGCTCGTGCCGCAGCAGGCCAGCGCCCTCGCGCAGGTCACCGACGTCAAGGCTGGCGATGACTCCCAACGCCCCGCCGCGCTCGACAACACGCTCATCTCCGCGGGCGAACAGCGCAAGGTGATGATCGCAGAACTTCGCACGATCTCGCAGCGCCTCGAGCGCGTCGAGATGGCCGTCAAGGGAACGATCACGGCGAGGGTCATCGAGATGCCCGCCTCCGCCAAGTCCGACGACAAGCGATAGCCCTCCGCTCGGGACGGGCGCGTGGGGATGGGAGAGCCTGATGTGTGTGCGCTCAGCATTGATCCGTGCCGACCATGAGAGTCTCATCGCCAGCCGCCCGCACACACGTGCGTACACGCTCGTTGAGGTGCTCGTCCTCGTCGTGATCCTCGGCATCGCCGGCGCGCTCGTCATCCCGTCCTTCGGCAGCACTGACGCGCTGCGAATCCAGGGCGCGGTCCGAACCGTCGTCTCCGACATCACCATCGCCCAGAGCGACGCGGTCGCCATGCAGGCCTCGCGCGGCATCCTCTTCACGCCCGACGCGACCAACAGCCTCTATGTCATCGCGGATGTCGTCGCTGGCGCCCTCGATACCGAAGCACCCTTTGCAGAAACTCGCACGCTCGGCGGCGATCGCTACGGCTTTGCACGCATCGAAAGCACCACACTCAACGACAACATGCTTATCTTCGATGCCATGGGAGGCCCGATCGAGGCCCCCGGCAGCGATGGGCCCGCCGCGGCGGGATGAATAATCCTCTCGGGCGCTGGCCCGCGCTTCCAGATCAACATCGACGCCTACACCGGCAGAGTGACGGTGCAATCCCTTCTCGCGCCCTTGCCACCCACCGGCCCATAGCCAGCGCAACCACATGAGCGTGTGAGTCGCCGCCGAACGACCACAGCCGCCGATCACCCACGCTACGCCCGCACGCAGAATTGTACGAATCCACCACGAACCAATGGCGCGGGCCACAATTGACCCAGATCAGGAGCGACGCATGGGGCTTTTCTACACTTCGAGCACCTGCAAGCATGATCGTCGATCGGTTGTCTATGCCTTGGGCTCGACGCTCTGCCTCACGCTCGCGATGTTCATCTGGATGAAGCTGCGCGTCGTGACCGGGGTTCCGCGCACCGCATACGCCGAGCCCGAGTTGTCGCGTTCCACGCCGCCCAAGGTCCCAGCGCCCGCGACCGTCACCGCCGCATCGTCCGATGCCGCGCCAGACACGACGATCGGTAAGCCATAGGGCGATGCCGCGTCGCCCGCCGAGACGTACGCTCGTACCATGCAGACCACCAGCGCCACGCCCGCAGGGCACCAGCCCTCAACCATCGCCGCGTTCCAGCAACTGATCCGCGACCGCTACTTTCCCACAGACTCAGCCCGCGGCGTGCCGGGCACGTTCATGTGGTTCATCGAGGAAGTTGGCGAGCTTTCCACCGCGCTCCAAAACAACGCGCCCGGCAAGCTACCCACGCCCGAAGAGAAGGCCAACCTCGAAGAAGAGTTCGCCGATGTCCTCGCGTGGCTCACCACGCTTGCAAACATTAGCGGCGTCTCCTTGGAGCAAGCCATCCAGAAGTACACGCAGCTTGGCCGAGTAGAGGGCGTAAAAACTTGACGCCGCTTAGCAAGCGAACAAGTCTGGCCCTCCGCGTTAGCGGAGGTGGCCAGCCAGGCACAGCGGGCCAGACGATCAATCCGCTTAGAATCCGCGCGGGATGATGTTCAGCACGACCAGAACAAGAAGCACGAGTAGAACCAGCCCCAGCCCGCCGGAGGGCCCATATCCCCAGCTCCTGCTGTGGTTCC
>JBBQGR010000491.1:0-1976 GCA_038323185.1 Phycisphaerales bacterium
GAGGTCGTAGCGCGACTGGTGTCCGAAGATGGAGCGCGTGCCGACGCCCGTGCGGTCGGGCCGCACGTTGCCAGTCTCCATGACGAGGCGCAGAAGATCGAGATACGGCTTCATTTCGTCTGCCTTGGGTGGATCAGTAACGGCGCTGGATGGCTCGGCGGTCCCCGCCGGATCTTTGGACCAAGCAAGGGTAATCCACACGCCGCGCGTCCGCGAATGAGATCCCGAGTACCCCTGTCACCTGCGCTGCTTCATGGCTGCTCACGAATCCTCACCATGGCCGCTTCGCAGTGACGTCGCACCACCACTCTGGCCACTTCGGGGCTGACTGGTGGCAACGGATGCGCGAATCTCGCACACAACTTCAAGAGCCGTCCAACTGCGAGGCTTCGCGTTGCGAAGCGGCGAGGGTGAAGAGGCGGGGGCAGCCCCGAACGCGGCGCCCCCGTACGGCACGGCACAAATCACACGGCATCGCGAAGCGGTGCAGGTGGCCAGCACACACCCGCGACCGCATCACCTGCGCCGCTTCGCCGCCAGGAAGACCGCTGAGTTACAAACAACACCGCAGAGTCCAGACCTGCAGCATGGAATATCCGGGCTGGCGGAGTCGACGAGCCTCAAACTATGCTGCATCAAGACACGCAGCTTCAAACCGTGCGGCTTCAATGCATCGAGTTGTTCGTTTGAGCTCAGCGTTTCTCGACGAGCGTCACCTCGGCATCGCCGTAGAGCTTGAAGCGTCGGTACGAGACCGTGACGGTGTCTCCGGGCTTGTACGCGGAGAGGACGCGGACGAGTTCGGCGATGTCGCGGATGGCCTTGCCATCGATGGCGGTGATGATGTCGTTGACCTTAAGATCGGGGCGTTTCTCGCCGCGCGGCGCTCGGGCGATGCTGACAACGATGGGGCCTTCGCCGGTACCGGCGTCGACCTCGAGTCCGAGGGAGGCCATTCCGGGGCGGATCTCTTCGGCGACTTTGGGCAGGTCGCGCAGCCACTGGCGATACGCGGCGTTGACCTCCGCGATCGGCATGCCCATCACGGCCTCGATCGATGCGACGCCGCTGGGATCTTGCTCATAGCGGCCGACGTAGTGGGTGTACCAGTCCTTGAGCTTGCCCTGATCGGAAAGGAAGAGGAAGATCGCGCGAGCCTGCGCATAGTTCGCGAGCGGGCGCGAGCCCGTGAAGCGCAGCTGCGGCAGCGTTGCGAGCTTCTCGATTGGGAGGAGGCCGCCGACCTTGTCGAGTCGCTTGGCGACGTTGGTGCGCCATGATGGGACGGGATGGAGTTTGGCGCCCGATCCCTTGGGATCTTGGATGATGTCGTAGTCCTCGACGAGCGAGCAGAGGCCTTCCATGATCCAGATGGGGTGGCGCTGGCCGCGCCGGGTCATGTCGCGCCAGTGCAGGACATGGAAGAACTCGTGGCGGAGCGTGGCGCCCAGGTCCATCGAGACCAGTCGCTTTGAATCGTGCTCGTACGAGCCTGCGATCATCGAGGTGCCGCGGTCGGCGCTGGCGCCGTAGACGGAGATGGCCCACTTGTTGAAGTGCGGGCGCGTTGGGAGAACGACGACGACCCACGCGTCCTCGCGCTGCTTGAGCTCATCGAGGATTTCGGGCATGACGCTGGTGTTGGCCCACTCGCCCAGTCGCGAGATCTCCTCGCGCGCCTGTTCGAAGGAGCGGGCGTCGAAGGCCGAGAGGTACGCGAGGCGCAGTCGCTCGTCGCGCGTTTCGGCGTAGCCCTTGTCAAACATCGTGCGATTGCCCGCGAGGTTGGCGTCGAGCCGCGCGAGCAGGACGTCGGGCCAGCGATCAACGAGCTTGGGAAAGTCGGGCTGAGCGCGGGCAGCCTCGAGCGCGGGGTCGCGCTTCGCGAGGGCGATGTCGGTGAAGCCATGATCGACGGCGTCCAGAAGCATCGCAATCGAGCCGGGACCATCGCCCTGAAGGCCTTCGACGCTCGC
>JBBQGR010000492.1:0-1940 GCA_038323185.1 Phycisphaerales bacterium
TGGGGGACGCCAGGCGTGCCCGGCGGCCGCACGATTGCCAGCGGCGAGCCGAGGCCCCTAGCAAGGCACCCAGCTTCCAGCCGAGACTGCCACGGGAGGTCTCGTGCTGTGCTTTCACCACGGGTCACGCGCGGTACGCGCGCCACGCTCAATCACTCCAGTGCTCGAAGCAACTCCAATCCGTCGCCCACGTGGTTCGCAAGACTCCGCGCCGTGGCCCACCGCACCACAGCCAGATCGCGAGCCGCCCTCGTGCAAAGCCGCGAAGGGTCGATCCTGATCCCGCAGCGCGGAAGATCGAGCCGGTCGGCGTCGAAGCAGGTGGCGACGGTGATGTCGGGGTGCGACCGCGCGCTGGTGTGGAGCGTGCAGGCCGTCACGAGCAGTTCAAAGGAACCATCGGTGAGTGCCGAAAGCGCGCTTTGCAGCGGCCCACCTTCGCGAAGCACCCGCCCCAGTGAAGCGCCGCGCGAGCCGTGCTCGGGATCATCATCGTCGTTCTCGCGCCGCGCATCATGCAGCGCGGCAAAGAGCACCACCACGCGCGCATCAGCTCCATTGATCGCCGCCAGCTTCAGCCCGTTCTCCAGCACGCGCCCCCAGTGACGAATGCCGTGAAGCCCATCGGGATCCAGGACATAGCCGCGAAGGATGGTCTCCAGCAACGCCATTGCGCGGTCCCCAGCCTCCTCATCCATACCTCGCGGAAGGACCGCCGCCGCCGCCGCGGCAGGACCTATCGCACATCCCAGACCCAATGACCTCGGCAGGATTCGAACCTGCGACCCCCGCGTTCGAAGCACGGTGCTCTATCCAGCTGAGCTACGAGGCCGGCATGATCGCTACTTCTATCTCTCTCCCCTCGGCCTCCTCCGTCCTTTCCGCCACTTCAGAGTATCGCTTGACTCTCATCGCTCACTCGTACTTGTAGATGATCGGCGCCTCGACCTCCGGGTGCAGGCTCGCGTGCACCGGGCAGCTGTGTCCGACCTTCTCGGCTCGCTCGCGAAGCTCTACCGGCAGGCTTGCTGGCAGCGTCACCGTCACCGGCAGCTTGCCGATGCGGCGCTGCGCGGGCGGCGTGGTCATGTGCTTCTCGACCGTCGCAGTCGCGCCCTCGATGCTCAGGCCCTGGCGCTCGGCCCACATCGCGATCGTGGTGAGGATGCAGCTCGCAAGCCCCGCGGCGATCAGGTCCGTGGGCGAGAACGCCGACGCATCGCCTCCGATGTCCTTGGGGGCATCGGTTCGAAGCGTTGAACCCTCGGGATGAACAAGGTCGCACTTTTTCGCGCCCGCGTACCGAACGTTGATGGTGAGCATGGTGACAGTTTAGCGGACTAAACGCGGTCGAGTGGTCGAGTGGTCAAAGCACTACGCACCATGCTGGGCACTTGGAAACTGGGCCCTTCGACGAATGAGCCAATCTCTCTCTGGCCACATTTACGAGCCAGTCGCCGCGAGTCTCTCGCATGTGCCTGCGTCCGATGTCCTTCGCACCCGTCATTTCAAACTGGCCTTCCACACTGGCCTTCCACACTGGCACACACTGAAGATTGATCTCATGGCACGCACCGCGTTGAACACCTTTAGGAATCGCACCGCACTTCTGGCGGCCCTTTCGCTCGCCGCAGGACTGGCCTTGACGCCCCAGAGCGCCATCGCCGATCCCCTTGGTACCGCTATCACTTACCAAAGCCAGCTCAAGAACAACGGCACGCCCTTCACGGGTCAGCCCAACACCGAAGTTTCCTGGCAGGTCAGTGGCGTGCGCCACGACGCTTGGGCCGAGCTCAACCCACGCACGATCGAGGTCGAGAAGACCGGCGCAGACAAGGGAAAGTTCCTTACGCCAGAAGCCTTCGCAAGGCCGGCCGCCAACGCTATAAATCTCGGGTCATGACTAGCTGAGCCTCACCGGAAGCTTCCGGATAGGCTGA
>JBBQGR010000493.1:0-1934 GCA_038323185.1 Phycisphaerales bacterium
AGCAACATCCAGATCGGCGGCCTCGCGGCTCGATTCGGCGGCGGCAACGTCACGCCCACCGAGCTCAAGATCCTCATCGGCGACGACACGCAGGGTGTCGATGCCTCGATCATCGCGCGCGATAGCGAGCTCGGCCTCGCGTGGCTCAAGATCAAGGAGCCCAAGGGCCCCTACGCGTTCATCGACTTCTCGACCGCCAAGGATCCCGCGATGGGCGACACCGTCGTCGTGCTAGGGCAGATGGGCAAGTTCTTTGATCGCGTGCCGGTCGCGATGAGCGGCAGCATCGCCGCCGTCACGGCCAAGCCTCGCAAGCTCTTCATTCCCTCCGTCACGCTCGCGCCAGCGGAGTTTGGCCTCCCCGCGTTCGATGGCGCCGGCAACCCCATCGGCGTCGTGACCGTGATCCTTCCTGAGGATGATGAGCTGCAGGGCCCCGGCGGCATGGAGCGCATCCTTCGCGGCGTGCAGGGCGGGAAGATGATCCTCCCCGGCGCCGAGGTTGTGAGCGCCACGCAGAAGGCCAAGGAGACGGCCGCGCCCGCGCCCGCCGAGCTCGCACCCGCGAGCAGCGAGGTGCCCGCCGCGCCCGCGACTCCCGCGGTTCCATAAGCGGTTCGCCCGAGAGTGATTCGAACATGACCTGGCGCCGCCGCGACTCTGATCAGGGCCGCGGCGGCGACCTTTTTGGATCTCGCCGCGGCGGGTGATGATTGCGAACAACGCGGGGCAATCAGGGACGTCTGCTTAGCCAAACAAACAGCCGCGTGGTCCTACAATCCTTCCGTTCGTGGGGTGCTGTCAACGTCGGAGGATCCGGCATGGCTGTTGCACTGCTTGCAGGCGTGAATCGCCGCAAAAATAGAATGGGTCGATGGGCCGCCACGCCGCTGCGCGGGGTCTTTGAGCTATGCCTTGGAGTGACGGTCGTGCTCCTGGTCGCTTTGAGCGGAGGCTGCACGCGCCCGGTTGCGATGCGCGATGTCGGGCCCGAGATGGTGGAGCCGGGAGAGCGAGGCCGCACGAGCGATGCGACGGTCTTCGGTTCGTCGGACCTGCTCGCGGCGGCGAACCTTCGCGGGGTTTCGTCTGAGGATTCGGCTCTGAGCTCAAGGCGCGATGCGATTCTGATGGCTCGCGCACCCGTCACGACCTTTGAGCAGGACGCGTGGCGCTCGCCAACACGGCCGACGCTGGCGCGGAGCGGGCGAATCTTCATCCAGCGACAGCCCGAGACTGTGATCTTCTTCCGCGATGAGCGGGTTCGAGATCGATCAACCACTGGCGGCGTGTGGGTACGGTGATTAGATGGCTGGATAATCGCGTGATCGCGCGTGCGTGAACGTCACGAGCATGAGGCTCAAAACAGTCAACGCCCGGGCGGCCAACGTGGCCAGCCCGGGCGTGGAACTCAGAGTGGGTTTCCGATCACCAAAGAACATGTCAGAACAGGATCAGAGCGGCAAGAAAACGGCGGACAGGCGACGCCAGGCTCGGTGAGAGGAGCGAGGGGGATTTCCCAGCGCTCGCCCGTCCGCTTGCCCGCTACGCCCGACGCGCCCCCGACCCCCGTTCCCGAAGTCCAGCCTCCTGCACTACGGGTGGTGAAGGGGGACGCGTCCCGCGGCGATCCAACTCAGTCAAAGAGGGCTGAGGTGGCCGGGGGCTCGATGCTCCGGAGCACCATCGTGGTATCGATGCGGAAGTTCGACGCGGAACGGTGACGCTCCGCGAAGAAGAACTTCAGATCATACTCGCGCCCGTCCTGAAGCCAGCTGAGGCGATCAAGCTCGATCGACTGGCTGACGGCGCCGTGCACGCCGCCGATGTCAACCACCAGCTTGCCGTCGATAAAGACCCAGACGTCATCGTCGCCGGTGAAGGTGAAGACCTGGCCCTTGCTGCGTTCGTAGACGAACTGAGTTTCGAGTTCG
>JBBQGR010000494.1:0-1925 GCA_038323185.1 Phycisphaerales bacterium
GAGAGATCAACGAGCGCGTACGACACGAGCACGCTGGGCTGACGCGATACTTCGAGGATGTACTTGAGGTGCGAGAGGGCATCGGGCGCGCTCGAGGCAAGAAGCGTTTGCTGGATGCCCCAGACTTCCTCCTCGCGGCTCATGCCGACGAACTCGGTCACAAGCGAGCGCGTGATGATCGGCACTCCGGGCGCGGCGTCGGTGGCGTTGGCGCTTGCCGCGAGGCCCGCCGCCGCAGCGGCGAGCTTGCCAAGCTCGCTATCGAGGCGAGCCAGTTCCGGACCGACACGTGTGACCAGGAGCGCGGCGGCCTCGGGCACGATCGTGGCCCTGTGCTCGCTCGAAGCGCGCTTGATGGCCCACTTGATCGCGGCGTCCTCGCTCGGCGGCTCGCACTTGATGATCGCGCCAACCTTCTCGATGAGCTTGTCGAGCTTGCCAGCCCGCCACGAGTCGGCACGCAGCAGCAGGGTCGCGCCCGGCGCTTCGTTGCTCTCGATGAGCGAGGAGACATACCGCTCAAAGAGAGGCCGGTTGTCTTCCTTGATGAGGTCCTCGGCGTTGTCGACCAGAACGAGCTTGTGACCGGCGATGAGTCCGAAGCTGCGGCACTCATCCAGCACGTCGGAGGCCCGCACTCCGGCAGCGGAGCCGTCGTACTGAACCAGATCAACGGTGCCGTGGGCCTTCGTCAGTGCCGCTCTGAGCTGGGCGGTCAGGGACGTGCGGAGGTACGCGTCGGAGACATTGAGGATTCCCACCCAGCAGGTGGAATCAAGTTTGCCCGAGGGCGTGTGGCCCTGGCGCGCAGGGGCTGCGGCGGAGTCTGCGGCGGTATCGAGCTTGACAGGCTTGCGGGCCATAGTGGCGCATCGTACCGCGGGGAAAGCAGGCCGCGGGAGCGATGAGGCAATCGCATGACTGGCATGACTGGCATGACTGGCGTGACGGGCGTGCCGGACGTGACGGGTTTGAGCGTCGGCGGCATCAAGAGAGTCTTCGAAGGCGTGCAAGGTGTCGGTGCGCCCGGGCTTTGGCGGGGCGGCGCGGCGGGGGGCGGGCGTGCATTCCCGGCAGAACGAGGGTACATTATAAGGGTTTGATGAACTCGCCTGGAACTGTGAGCGTGTCGATGATTGACGACCCTTGGCTAGGGTGGCGAGGGTGGAAGGGGTAGCGTCGGAGCTAGCCTGGATCGGATGTGTTCTGAGCGTGCTGAGTCCGAGTGAACGTGGGCCCTAGCGAATAATCGCGAGCGCCCCAAAGTAGGAGTACGTGGAATGTCGCTTCAATCGAAGTCGGGCCTGTCGCGCCTGTGGATGTCCGCGCCTGTGGCCCTCGTGGTGGCTTGCGGGCTTGCCGTGCCCGCCTTGTCGGCGCTGGCGCAGGAAGAAAAGAAAGATGACTTCCGCCCCTTCGCGGAGGTGAGCAAGGACTTTGAGAAGGTGGTCTCGACGGCGGACGGCGCACCTTCGCTGTTTACGGTCTGGAAGCGTGAGAAGGATGGGCAGTTGCTGGCGGAACTGCCGCGCACCTGGCAGGGGCAGAAGCACTTCATCGCACTGACGATCCCAACGGGCGAGATCTTCGCGGGCCTGCAGGCTGGCGACATGTACGTCTATTGGAAGCGCTTCGACAAGCGCATGGCCCTGATCATGCCCAACACCGAGATCCGCTCCACCGGCGACACCGAGAGCAAGGACTCGCTGGCCAACCATTTCACGGATCGCGTCATCCTCGACGTTCCGATTGAGTGCATGGGGCCCGGCGGTCAGCCGGTGATCGACCTCGACAACCTTCTGCTCGGGAACGCCTCGACGTTCTATGGCAGCATGGCGGCGGGCCTCAATCCGCGTCTAGGCACGATCGCCGCGGTCAAGGCTTTCCCCGAGAACGTCGAAGTTTCGATGACGGCTCCGACGGCG
>JBBQGR010000495.1:0-1916 GCA_038323185.1 Phycisphaerales bacterium
CCCTCAGCCCCTTATCGAACCGGGTTCACCCTCATCGAGCTGCTCGTCGTGATCGCGATCATCGCGGTCCTGATCGGCATTCTTCTCCCCGCCCTTGGCTCGGCCCGCGCCACCGCCCGCATGATCAAGTGCGCGGCCAACGCCCGCTCGGTCGTTCAGGGCATCGCTGGATACAACGCGACCACGAACTTCTTCCCGCCCTCCTACGTCTACGGCAAGGACGAGGAAGGCATGGACTGGCGCGTCGCGGATCAGCTCGACAGCAACCCCAATCCCGCCAACGGCTACGTCCATTGGTCCTACGCCCTCTTCAACGACGGCTCCACCAACCAGGAGTCCTTCGAGTGCCCGCAGATTGTCAACGGCGGCGCCCCGCGCACCAATCCCGGTCCCGAGGCCGCGGACTGGGAGCAGGGTCAGGTCAATGACCTCGGCAACGGCCCGGTCTCGCAGTCGCCGCAGGATCGGCAGGTCAAGCGCACCGCCTACACCGGCAACGCCGCGATCTTCACCCGCAACAAGTTCAACATCAGCGGTCCCCGGAAGAACCAGCTCGTGAAGGACGCTTGGATCCAGAACCCTTCCTCAGAAATCCTGGTCACCGAGTTCCTCTTCTCCAACAACTGGCAGTCCATCGGCGTCGACGGCCTCATCAAGAGCCACCGTCCTGTCACGCCCTTCCTCGGCATCAGCTCCGGCTACCAGGTCTTCCAGGAGCCCACCGCTGGCGGCAACATTCCCCGCTTCCGCTACCCCACCGCCGCCGAGATCCTCCCCGAGAGCCAGCTCACCAACAACATGATCGACAGCCCGCCGACGCAGCTGAACGCCGTCGGCCGCCACCACCCCGGCAGCCGGGACAGCAAGGGCGGGCAGGTCAACTTCGCTTATGTCGATGGACACGTTGAGCAGTCCACCATCGTCAAGACCATCGAGGCCCGCCGCTGGGGCAGCAAGTTCTACAGCCTCACCGGAAACGGCACCAACGTTCGCCAGCCATAACCGACTTCTTCACTCGCACGCTCCGGAAACGGGGCGTGCGGCGTTTCATGCCCGGGCCCCAGGTGCGCGGGTGTTTTGAGTGCGACTCGGCTCGGCCGCGAATCGGTGCGAGCAAGTTGGGAATCTGGGCAAGGCCAGGACACGGCCGTAACGCATTCTTCACCAAGGTTGAGCCGGCTCTTTGCAGAGACGGAGCGTGGAAGGTCTTCACTTACGCAGCGTGTGTACGCCGCTGAATTGTGCGGGTCAGTGTGTTGGGTTTGTCACGTGTCAGATCGAGACCGGGATCGAGAGAGTCCCCCTCGATGTGTGTTTCTAGAGAAGTGTTGTTCGAAACGGGATCGAGATCGCAGTCCACTTTCCAGGGAGATCACCATGAAGCTCAGCCGTCTTTCCATGCTTGTTGCCGCGGCCGGTTCGGCCGCCTGTGTCGGCGTCGCCGCCGCCCAGCCCACCGTCATCAACATCTCGGGGGCCTCGCTGCTCGAGAACTTCCTCAACCGTCCCGCCTCCGCGCACGACTTCATCGACGTGAACAACGACGGCCTGGCCGGTCGTTTCAACAACGGCGCCGCGCTGACGGTCCAGGCGCTGGCCCCGCAGATTGCGCCTCCGGGCTGGAACTCTGACCCCCTCTACATCTGGTCGTCTCAGTACCGCGTCGTGGGTTCGGTGAACGGGTTCAACGAGCTGATCCAGTACGGCAAGGTCTTCGTGACCGAGGGTGAGTCTGATCCCAACCGCCGCATCGCCGCCACCGGCTCGGCTGGTGCCACGCTTGCCTTCTACAACAGCATCCGCTACATCGACGGCAACCTGACCAACAATCCGCTCACGGGCCCCTCGAACGCTGGCAACCCCGGCGCCGCTCCCGTGACCAGCAACACCACCACGCTCGCCGCCCTCTACCAGCC
>JBBQGR010000496.1:0-1905 GCA_038323185.1 Phycisphaerales bacterium
GGGCTGGTATGGGCAAGGTCTTCACGCACATCGAAGTCAGCGGCGAGCGAGCTGCGGCGCTGCGCGAGATGGGCATCGCCGGCCAGAACGCCGCATCCAGCACCCCTCCACCAGAGGACGCAAGCGGCGGCGATGTGGCTGATCCCTCGCGTCCTGTCCCCGCCGAACCACTCCCGGCTTCGCCGCGCCCAACCACTAGCCCCGTCAGCGCACCCACAGAAATGGCGCCCGAGAACGAGCCCGGCGTTGTTCGCCTCATCGCGTGGCTCGCGCCGCAAGCAGCCTCGACCGAACCCATGAAGGTCGAGCGCCTCTACGGCCTCGCGCTGCTCGTCCGAGGTGCCGCGAACCCAGCTCCGAACGCCGATGGCACCACGCCCATGGCTCTCTGGCCCGCGCAGCTCGCAACCGGCCGACTCCCCGTTTACTTCGCCTGGGCCGCGGCGATTACCGAGCTTGTCGCGGGCACCCTGTGTATCCTGGGCTTCTTTACTCGCTTGAGCGCGTTCACGCTCGCGGGCGTCATGGCCGCCGCGATCTGGCTCACCGAGATCGGCCCTGCGATTCAGAGCGGCAACACCTTGCTCGGCTTCCTCCCAGTTCGCGAGACGTACGCCGTCGCTCTTTCCCCCGGCGGCTACGTCACGTTGATGTGGCAAGTCGCGCTCCTCAGCATCGCCCTCGCGCTCACGACGCTCGGCGCAGGAAGGCTCTCGCTCGACGGAGCTCTTTTTGGAGGCGGCGGACCCAGGCCCGCGGCACCCAGGCCAGCCGCACCTCGTCCGGCGGCGTGATGGGCGGGATGACAACTGGTGCAGAGCCGCGGCATCTCACCCGCAAGCGACAGATCAACGCTCGCGGCGCGAGGCCGCACCGCGCCAACATGTGACGCGGTGCGGCCGGAGACTCTTCCACGAGCACAACAAACAGACACCCGACCCCTGGGACTCGTCGATTCCTACGGCCAAGCCTGAGCAAGGTTGCGGATTCGAAAACTTTTGTATGTCAATAGCGTCTTCCGTGTGCCCTGACACGCCCTGGCATGCCCTGACATGCCCTGACACGTCGTCGCTTACCACAGCATGCCACGGGACTTCCAACCGCACGCCGGTCCGATCCTTGCCCTCCAACAATGTCGCCATGACTCACCCGACCCCCGCCCAACCTTCTCGTGCCAACCCAAGCGACGGGGTTCCCGGTTTGCCCATCATGCCCGAAACGCTGATGCATCTCGTGACGCCTCTTTCGCCCGTGCTCGGCCGCGTTGTCTCGACCGCGCGCTGCACAGCCTCTGCCAAATCTGCCGCGTTCGTTCGGCATGTCGCCATCGATGTCTCCGGCACACCCCTCGAAGGAAAGTTCCTTGCGGGCCAGTCCTTCGGTGTGCTCGCACCGGGGTTGGACGCCAATGGCAAGCCTCACAAAGTCCGCCTCTACTCAATCGCTAGTCCGACCCAAGGCGAAGATGGCCACGGCAAGGTCCTGGCCACCACCGTCAAGCGCACCATCGATGAGCATCATGAGACCCGCGCCCTCTTCTTCGGCGTCGCCAGCAACTACCTCTGCGACCTGCGGGTCGGCGCCGAGGTTCGCGTCAGCGGCCCGAACGGCAAGCGATTCCTTCTCCCCGCCGAGCCTGCGCTCCACGACTACATCTTTATCGCCACCGGCACCGGCATCGCCCCCTTTCGCGGCATGATCATGGAGCTGCTTGCGCGCAACGTTCGGTCCAACATCGTGCTCATGATGGGCTCGCCCTATGCCACCGATCTCCTCTATCACCAGGATTTCGAGCGTCTCGCACATGAACACCTCAACTTCACGTACCTCACCGCCATCAGCCGCGAGGCGAGCGCGCCCGGCGGCGGACCCATGTACGTTCACGAGCGCCTTCGAACCCATGCC
>JBBQGR010000497.1:0-1887 GCA_038323185.1 Phycisphaerales bacterium
CCATGAACCCGCGGTGTGATCATGAACGTACCCAATGCATCCTCGAGCCGGCGCGGCAGCCGCAAATTCGAGTGATGAAAGAGAATGAACAAGAGGACGAGCGTCTCCCAAACGACCAACGGTGGGGCAGAAACGCCAAGCAAGCTGACCTGCAGCGCGCGATACGGGACCGACAGCAAGAGCTCGCCCGGATGGAAGCGCAGGGCGGTCGAGGCATCGAGGTCTAGATCGGCGTGATGTGCGGCATGCATGCGCCAGAGAAAACCGACGCGGTGGTTGAGCCAGTGCCAGTGCCAGAGCGTGTAGTCGAGCAGGACGACAGCCAGCAGTCCAGCGACCCAGCCAGACGCACCGAGGACGCGAATCAAGCCGAACGCATGCTGCTCGGACCACGTGAGCGCGCCAACGACCACGCTGCCGTAGATCACGCCGACCGCGGAAAACGCCAGCGCGCCGATGGCGAGATTGACGGCGACGCGTCCCAAGCCGGCGTCCATGAAGCGTCGCAGCGGCCACTTGCGTTCTGCAAAGTACAGCGCGACGTACACGAGCGATGCGAGCGCAACGCGTGTCAGCGTGGTTTGAAGCGTCACCGCACACTCCGATAGATCTTTGCCAGGCGCTCAGTCGACACGCCGAGGTAGTAAAGCGGGGGCAAGACATTGACCACGAGCGCGTAGAAGATGGGTCGCGCCAGAAACCGCCGTCCTGACACCCGCACGCTGGCACGCGCCGTGCGCAGCTTGCCGATACGCCGCAGGCGACGCGACAGCTCGAGGTCCTCCATCAGAGGCTGATCAGGAAATCCGCCAGCCCGGTGGAACGCGCCTGCGCGTACGAACTGTGCCTGGTCACCGTAGGGCAGCGAGGTGTAACGCGAGCGAAGGTCTGCCGCATGCAGTAACGGAGAAAACCAGGGCGCGGGCTCTCCGTCCGCGATGGTCCACGTGAGAAAGGCGCCTGCGACCACCGCCGGGTCAGCGAGCGTGCGTTCGACGTGCGCCAGCGCGTCGCGCGGCAATGTCGTATCCGCGTGTAGAAAGAGCAGCACCTCGCCCTCGGCCACGGCCGCGCCCGCATTCATCTGCCGAGCACGTCCGCGCGGCGACTCGATCACGCGCACAGGCTTTGTCCGTGCGATGGCCTGCGTCTGGTCGCAGCTGCCGCCGTCGACCACGATGACCTCCTTGTGCCCGGCGAGCGCGATTACGTCGTCGATCGCGCGGGCAATGCGAAGTTCCTCGTTGAGCACCGGCATGATGATCGACAGCGGCGGTGCCCCGAGCGTCTTGCAAGTCGCCGGCGCGTCGATGGCACCCGCATCGATCACCCCCGCGAGACGCTCGAGATCGGCGACGGTGTTCACATCGAACCATGGGTCGAGCACGGCCACCGCAGTGCACTGCCGCATCGCGATGGCCGCAACGATGCCCGCCCCGTGACGAGCGCGGATTTTCCCGCGAGTCTCATGGGTTATCCTTCTTCTTTGCGGCGCCGGATTCCTTCAGCGCGTTTTTCGCGATGCGGCTCACCCAGATGGTGACTCCGATCGTGGCGACGAGACCGACTCCGAAGAACACATACTCTAGCGAGCTGTGCTCCTCGCTGCCGCCGCCGAGGCCGGCCTTGCCCGCCGCGCCGAGATAGACGTAGAGCAGCGTGCCGGGCAGCATCCCGCCTGCGGTCGCGAGGACGTAGGGCCAGAAGCCGACCTTCGTGATGCCGTAGAAATAGTTGCTCGCGTTGAAGGGGATCAGCGGGCTCAGCCGCAGCAGCCCGATGATCTTCCAGCCTTGCTTCCCGATCGCCTCGTCGATGGCCTCGAACTTTTCGTTGCCCTTGGTTTTCTCCTCGATCTTCGAACGTGCGAGATAGCGCCCGATGAGG
>JBBQGR010000498.1:0-1860 GCA_038323185.1 Phycisphaerales bacterium
GACGCGGCGCGCCCTCGGGGTCGAGGTAGAGGGTGTCGTGCATGTCCATCGCCGGGTGGTCGGGCGGGAAGTTGAGCATGCCGAAATTGTGCTGCTCATCCTCCGCTTCGGGGCCGAGCGCGACCGAGAAGCCGAGCCCACGGAAGATCTCGACGATCTCGTCGACGACGACGGTCACGGGGTGGAGCGTCCCGGGCCACTGCGCGCGGCCAGGCATCGAGAGGTCGATGTCGCGCGCGCTCTGCGAGGCCATCTCGGCGGCCAGCTCGACGCGGCGCGCGTCCACTGCGGCTTCCAGCGCCGTCTTCAGCAGATTGAGGGCGCCCCCGACGCTCCGCTTCTCCTCGATCGGGAGGGAGGAGAGACCTTTGAGGAGCGCGGTAACCTCACCGGCCTTGCGGCCGAGCAGGGCCACCGATTCGGCCTCGAGGGCGTCGGCGCCAAGCGCGGGGATGGCGGCGAGTCGCGCGCGCAATGGCGCGAGCGACGGATGGTCAGACGACTCGGACACGACGACTCCGGACGGCAATGGCGGCGGAAAGCGATCGCGGGGCCGCCCGTACAGCGACGGCCGGCCCCGCGAGTAGTATGGCGCTGGACGGCTCAGGCCGCCTGGTGCGCCTTTGCCATCTCGGCCAACTTCGCAAACGCATCGGCATCATTCACCGCGAGGTCGGCGAGGACCTTGCGGTTCACTTCGACGCCAGCGGCCTTGAGGCCGGCCATCATCCGCGAGTACGAGATGTCGTGCAGGCGCGCGGCGGCGCCGATCCGGACGATCCAGAGGCGGCGGAAGTCGCCCTTCTTCTTGCGGCGGTCGCGATAGGCATACGCCAGGCCACGCTCGACGTTTTCCTTGGCGGCCTTGTACAGCTTGCTGCGCGAGCCGAAGCCGCCCTTGGCGGCCTGCATGATCTTCTTCTTGCGCGCATGGTGCGCGGGGCCGTTCTTGACGCGTGACATGGGCTATCTCCTCAGGCCTGAAGCAGCTTGATGGTGCGCGGATAGTCCGCCGAGGACACCAGCGCTGCCTTGCCGAGCTGGTTCTTCCGCTTCTGGGTCTTCTTGGTCAGGATGTGGCGCTTGTTGGCCTGGGCGCGCTTGATCTTGCCCGTGCCCGTGATCGTGAAGCGCTTCATCGCGGCGCGCTTGGTCTTCTGCTTCGGCATTGCACTTTCTCCTGGGTATCCCGCAGGGTCCGACGCCTTACTTCGGCGCGAGAACCATGATCATGTTGCGTCCGTCGAGCTTGGCTTCCTGCTCCACCTTGCAGACATCGGTCAACGCGGCTGAGACGCGATCGAGCACCGCCTTGCCGAGTTCGGTGTGGGCGATCTGCCGCCCACGGAACATCATCGTCACCTTGACCTTGTTGCCTTCGCTGAGAAACTCGCGCGCATGCTTGGTCTTGAAATCGAAGTCGTGGTCGTCGATTCCGGGACGGTACTTCACTTCCTTGAGGTGGATCACGTGCTGCTTCTTCTTGGCCGCACGTGCTGCCTTGGCCTCTTCGAACTTGAACTTGCCGTAGTCCATGATCTTGACGACGGGCGGGCGGGCCATGGGGGCGACCTCGACCAGATCGAGCCCCCGCTCCGCGGCAGCGGCGAGCGCCTCCTCGATGGTCAGCACCCCGAGCTGCTCGCCTTCCCCGGTCACCACCCGCACCGGCGAGATGCGAATCTGCCGGTTGACCCGCACGCGACGTTCACGATCGAAGCTGGACAGTGGCAGTTCCTCCCCACAGGACAAAAACGGACACCCCACCGAGGCGGGGTGTCCGAAGAGTTGCACCGCGGCCCCGTAAGGCCGGATGCTTATGTCTCCTCAGACCGCGTCGCCATGTCCTTCGGCTCGGGG
>JBBQGR010000499.1:0-1854 GCA_038323185.1 Phycisphaerales bacterium
AACCAGGTCAGCTTGTCGGCCTCGCGTGTCACCTGCGTGAGCATGTCGGCGGTGACTGCGTCGCCCGCGCTCGATGCGTCGTCGATGGCCTGGCGCGTGCCCGCGGCGAAGATTGAGAGGCTTGTGGCCAGCTGTGCCGCGTGGCCCAACGCGTCGGCTAGCTTGGTTGGGTACTCGGGTAGCGAGCTGCGTCCCGCCGCGGCCTTGAGCGTTCCCTCGGGCTGGCCGCCGAGCTGCGCGATGCGCTCGGCCATCAGATCCTGAAACTCGTCGGAGGCACCGGCGACCTTGTCAAAGAGTTCGTGCAGCGCGATGAACTGCGGGCCGCGTGAGGACCAGTGGGCCTGCTTGGCGTGCGACGCGAGGTCGATAGCGTCTGCAAGGCGCGGGGCCAAGATGGAGACAACCGTCTCTCGGGCGCTGGCGGGAATGGAGTTTTTTGTGACGTGCATGTTGGACGGTAGGGCGGAGACGAAGAGGCCACGCCTTCCCGCTGTGCCGCATCCCGGCCTGCACCGAACATTGATCCAGCCCGCGGCATCCTGCGCGGGCGAAGCGGCGAATCATGTGAGACATGACTCCCCCGAACACACAGACCACCACGACCAGTCAGAACCAGACGAGTGACCTCGACACCACCCGCCGCCCCCGGACCCTCGCCGCGCTGCGGGAATCCGGCTGGAAGTCGCGCAGCGTCAAGGCCGAGCTTCGTGACAACCTCACCCGCGCCCTCGCGGCGGGTGAGGAACTCTTCCCCGGCATCGTCGGCTACGACGACACCGTGGTCCCCGAGGTGGTCAACGCCATCCTCGCCGGGCACGACATGCTCTTCCTTGGCGAGAAGGGCCAGGGCAAGAGCAAGCTCATGCGAATGATCTCGCGATTCCTCGATGACGCCGTGCCGTACCTCGACATTCCCGGCTCACCGGTGAAGGAAGATCCGTACGCGCCCATCACCCGCGCGGGCCGCGAGCTGATCGCGAGCAAGATTCCCGCCGAAGTGCCCATCGCGTGGTGGAAGCGTGAGGAGAGGTACGCCGAGCGGCTCTCGCCGGGCACGAAGTTTGCCGACATCATCGGCGAGATCGACCCCGCGCGGCTCCTCTCCGGCACCAGCATGTCCGCCGAAGATTCCCTGCACTTTGGACTCATCCCGCGCCTGCACCGCGGCATCTTCGCGATGAACGAGCTCCCCGATCTCGACGACCTTGTTCAGGTCGGCCTCTTCAACATCCTCGAAGAACGCGATGTGCAGATCCGCGGCTATCCAATCAAGTTCGACATCGACGTGCTCATTCTCTTCAGCGCCAACCCCAGCACGTACAACCGTTCGGGCAAGGTCATCCCGCAGCTCAAAGACCGCATCGGCGCCACCATCCAGACCCACTACCCGCGCGAGCGCGACGTGGGCATCGAGATCATGGAGCACCAGGCGGCGCTGGACCTCGGCGGCGAGTACCCCGTGCTCGTGCCGCGATTCATGAAGGAGATCTGCGAGCAGATGTCCATCGCGGCCCGCAAGAGCAAGCACGTGGACCACGCCAGCGGCGTCTCCGCACGCTTCTCCATCGCCAACTATCGCACGATGGTCGCCAACGCACGCCGCCGCGGCATCGTGCTGGGCGAGAAGCCCAGCGTTCCAAGGATCAGCGACCTCTCCCACTTCCACGCATCGGCGCTCGGCAAGGTCGAGCTCGACATGATGGGCTCGCACCAGATGACCGAGCGACAGGTGCTGGATTCCATCCTCGCGGACGCTGTGAAGACCATCTTCGACGAGTATGTGACAAAGCACGGCCTGGGCGAAATTGCGGAAGTTTTCGCAAAGGGCGTGAAGATCGAGGTGGGAGACAT
>JBBQGR010000500.1:0-1839 GCA_038323185.1 Phycisphaerales bacterium
CCGGGATCAATCGGCGAGCGGCGCGGCGCGGTGCGGTCGGTGTGGGTGGAGACGATCGACTCGCTGGGGCTGCGCGGGTTTGATGATCTGCGCGCAAGGTTTGAGGAGGCGAGGTTCTGGGAGGCGAGAGGTGAGGCGCACACCGAGCCGGGCGTTGCCGCGAACTCGGCCGGGCCATCGCTCAGCATCGATGGGATGACAACCGATGCCGCGAAGCACGTGGTGGGTGAGTGGCTGCGCGGCGAGGGGGTTGGGCGGCCGACGGTGACGTTCAAGCTGCGCGACTGGCTCTTCTCGCGTCAGCGCTATTGGGGCGAGCCATTCCCGATCGTGTACGACGAGTGGGGCCGGGCGCACGCGCTGCCGGAGAAGATGCTGCCGGTGCTGCTGCCGGACCTGGAGAATTTCAGGCCCGAGTCGAGCGAGGATCCAAATGCGCCGCCGCGGCCGCCGCTGGCGCGCGCGAGCGCGTGGACGACGGTGGAGCTCGACCTTGGTGATGGGAAGCGCACGTACACGCGCGAGACGAACACGATGCCGAACTGGGCCGGATCGTGCTGGTACTACCTGAGGTACCTAGACCCGACAAATCAGCACGCGCTGGTTGGGAAGGACATTGAGGCATACTGGATGGGCGGCGCGTCGGGGAAGATCGGCGGCGTAGACCTCTATGTCGGCGGCGTTGAGCATGCGGTGCTGCACTTGCTCTACGCGCGCTTCTGGCACAAGGTGCTCTTTGACCTTGGGCATGTCTCGACGGCGGAGCCGTTCCAGACGCTCTTCAACCAGGGGTACATCCAGGCGTTCGCGTTCAAGGACGCGCGCGAGATGTACGTTGATGCCTTCGAGGTGCGGCTGCCGGATGGCTCGCTGGCGATGGAGCAGCAGGACAAGCCCGGGCCGTACACGTACAACGGCGAGCCCGTGACGCGCGAGTACGGAAAGATGGGCAAGAGCCTGAAGAACGCCGTGGCGCCCGACGAGATCTGCGCGCAGTACGGCTGCGACACGATGCGCATCTATGAGATGGCGATGGGGCCGCTGGAGGCGAGCAAGCCCTGGAACACGCGCGACATCGCGGGGAGCTTCCGGTTCCTCCAGCGCGTGTGGCGGAACCTGATCGATGAGCAGACGGGGCTGTCGCGCGTGACGCAGGAGGCACCGACGCGGGCGACGCTCCGCGTGCTGCACAAGACGATCATCGGCGTGCGGCGCGACATGGAGAAGCTGGGCTTCAACACGGTGGTGAGCAAGCTGATCGAGCTGAACAACCATCTGTCGGAGCTGCCAGCGGTCCCGCTGGAAGCGGCGAAGGCGCTGATCCTGATGCTGGCCCCGCACGCGCCGCATGCGGCGGAAGAACTGTGGCATCGCGTGGTGCGGGGCGGGACGCCCGACGAGCGCGAGGCGCGCGCGACCATCGTGCGCGAGCCGTATCCGGTAGCGGACCAGTCGCTGGCACGCGATGATGAGGTTGAGATCCCGGTGTCGGTGCTCGGCAAGCTGCGGAGCAAGGTTGTGGTGCCAGCGGGAAGCAGCGCGGCGGTGATCGAGGCCGCGGCCAGAGCGGACGCGAAGATCGCGGAGCTGATCGCTGGCAAGCAGATCAAGAAGGTGATCGTGGTGCCGGGGAAGATGGTGAACTTCGTGATTTGAGGAAGGGACTGAGGATTGAGGACTTGGCACTGGGGCGAAAGAAGTGGTTGAGTGCCGGAGTGGTCGAGTGGAAGAGCGAAAGCGAAGAGAGGCAAATCCAAAACCACTTGACCACTTGACCACTTGACCACTTGACCACTTGACCACTTGACCACTTGACCACTTGACCACTTGACCACTTGA
>JBBQGR010000501.1:0-1836 GCA_038323185.1 Phycisphaerales bacterium
GCAACTCCTCGCCATCCGGTTCTCCAGCCGCGGCCGCAACCAGCAACGCATCGCGCAGGCCAAACCTCAACGCCACGAAGGCACGCCAGCGGAGTGGCGTGGTGCCCGGGGCGGGCAAGGCAAGACATCGGCCGGGAGGCCGGTGCTACTTGCAGGGGTGCTACTTGGTGAGCCGCCACTTGCAGAAGTGCTACTTGCAGAGCCGCCGCTCTCAGCGCACGAAGTGGTTTGCTGGGAACTCGAAGGGTGGGCGGGCCAGGGCGGGGACGCCCGCGCCGCCGCCGACGATGGTCTCGGCATCCAGCGCGAACTGGGTGTCGGCCTGCACCGTGCCCGCGCGAAGCGAGCGGACGAGATCAGGCAGCGTGAGCCGCGCATTGGCGTTCAGGGTGGTGCCAGCGAGCTGGAGGAGCTGGCTGGCGGCACCGATGGCCTGCGCATATCCCTCGCGGACGGCGGGGATCTTGTCGCCGCCCTGCGACGTGGTGGGGAGCTTGCTGGCCTGCACGACCTTGCGGGCGTGGGCGATGACGGCGCCAGCGAGCTCCGCGGCTTGCTTGGCCGCTGTGGGAGCGGCGGCGCCGCCCGGCTTGCCGAGCGCATCGCGCACGCCAGAGCAGGCGCGAAGAAGCGCGTTCGCATAGGCCTCGCCACGGACGTTGGCGCCAGCCGCGCGCGTGTTGGCGATGAGGCCGACGCTGACCTGCGTGATGCCGATGTTGCGGTGGCGGTCGATGCCGATGGCGGCAAGGCCCGCGGCGACGAGGCCGTCGATCACGATCGCGTCTTCCTCGCGAGCGAGCTGGTTGCCGATGGCGGTGATGGCATCATCGGCCTGATCGGAACGGACGGCGGGCGTGCCGCCCTGCATCGCGAGAAACGCGCGGCGAAGGCCATACGCGGCCTGATAGCGGATCTCTTCCTTCTCGTTCGAGAGGGCGGCGGTGAGGCGCGACAGCGCGGTGGGCGTCGCGAGCTCGCCGCTGATCACGAGCGCGTTGATGACGAGGAGGTCTTCCTTCGCGACCATCATCTGCGTCAGCGTGGGGTCGAGCGCGGCGGCCATGCCGATGCGGAAGGGCGCAGAGGCGGCGGGATTGGCAAGGGGCGTCACGAGCGCGAGGCGCGCAGCCTTGAGCTTCTCGCGATCGGCCGAGCGCAGGAGCGCGGGGGCGTGCTCATCGATGAACGCGCGGACTTGGGCCAATTCCTCGGCACTCAGGTCCGGATCGGTCACAAGTTCGGGGGGGAGCGCGATGACCTGTGCGCTCGCGGCGGAGAGTGGTCCGACTGCGACCATGCCCGCCGCGCCGAGCACGCTGGCGAAGGTGGCCATGGCAGAGACAACGCCACCGACAGAGTTCAGGATTGCCTTCGACGATCGATCGTTCACGCCAATGATCCTCTCAGGTACCAAACGGGGCCGGGCACGGGCGGACAGACCGCGCGGGCCGGAATCGCGGGGAAGGTCAAGGTATCGGTCGGTGGTCCACGGGTCAACTTGGGCCGGAAGCCGCAGAGAGGTTAGGCGGAGGGGAAGGCACTTGTGGATCGGGTTGAGGACGGGTGCGGAGTAGCGGCAGCTCGGCTCGTCGTAGACCTTCATTGGTTTAGTCGTAGACCTCCATGAGAACGCGGCGAGTCGGAGAGATCTGCTTGTGGATCATCCGTCGATTCCAGGCTTGCGGTTGCGTGCGGACTTCGGGATCTACCTTGACGTACTGGTCCGCGGCGTCTTGAGGGAGGGTTGCGACTAGTGCTTGGAGGACGCCAAGTTCCATGCCCGCGATGCCGCAGACGTAAACAAGGGCCCGCTCGCTGCGAAGGATGGGCGCG
>JBBQGR010000502.1:0-1831 GCA_038323185.1 Phycisphaerales bacterium
ATCCAGAACGAGGTGCCGGACGTGCTGCTCGCGCCGCCGTTTAACTTCCGTGCCGATGACCTGACAACCGCGACGATCACGGTAGTGGCGCGGAAATCATCCTCGCCGTATGGCGAGTAAGTGGCATGGCATTGACCTGCACATCCTGCGGCGCGAGCTTCTTTGGTGATCCGCTCGCGGCGAGCTGGAAGTGCCGCCACTGCGGACGTGAGCACGTTGTTGAGGCGGTACGGGATGCGATGGTGCAGGAGAAACTGAAGCAGGTGGATCCCGAGGATCCTCCGCCGCCACTGCCTGCGCAGCCGGTTGTCACGGAGCTTCCGTGCCTCAAGTGCGGCTATAGCCTGAGGGGACTCACGAGCGAGATGAGTTGCCCGGAGTGTGGGTGGTCGGTCGCAGACTCGATGAAGGGCGACCTCCTGCAGTTTGCTGGTGATGATGAGCTTGCGAGGCTGCACCGTGGCGCCGTGCTTGTTGAGTGCACGCTCATTTGCTCTGTGTTACTTGTACTCGTGGGCGGGATCGGGGGCGCGATTGTCGGCGTTGCGGGTGGGCAGGGGGTGCTGCCGCAGTGGCTGCCAGAGGCGCTGCGATTGACTTCGGTGTTTGTCGGACTTGGACTCACGGTTGCGTCGGTGCTTGGCTGGTGGTGGCTGAGTGAGCCGGACCCGGCGCGGCGGGATGGCCCGACGGCGATCGACCAGGGGCGTCGGTGGCGGCATGTGCTGCGCGCGGCGCTGGTGGTGAGCCTCGGGCTGTCGACCGTGAGCTCGATGATGCAACTCTTCCCGCAGTTTGCAAACGTGCTGACGCCGCAGCAGCCGGTGCAGCCAGCGACTCCGGGCGGCGGGGGGGTGATGGGATTCCCGATCTTCCCGCCTATCACGCCGTGGCTCATTTCGCATCTGGTGCTCACTGGGATCGCGTTTGTAGCGCAGATCGTTGGTGCTGCGGCCTCGATGCTGTATCTTCGGACGCTGGCGCCGCGTGTGCCATCGGCGCAGATGGAGCGGTTCTGCACGATGATGGCTTGGCTTTCGCCGCTGCTTTCAACGGTGGGGCTCTTGCTGTGCGGGCTTGGTCCGATTGCGGCGCTGATCATGACGATCGTTGCGATTGAGATGCTGCGTGGGCCGATCCGCATCATCCGCACGCAGCGTCGCGCTCTGGCGGGCGGGAGCTAACCCACGTCCGCGAGGCCGAGCGCTTCGCCGAAGGCCTTGAGCAGACGCCTCTTGATGAGTGCTTCTTCGGGCCATGAGAGTGTCGGGCTGCGCGCGACCCACTCGGCGGCGTCGCGCCGGGCCATGTCGAGGAGCGCGCGATCGCGCACGAGGTCGGCGACTTTGAAGGGCGGAAGGCCGGACTGCTTGAGGCCGAGCACCTCACCGGGGCCACGGATCTCGAAGTCCTTCTCGGCGAGCGCGAAGCCGTCGGAGATGGTCTCTATCACGCGCAGGCGTGCCTCGGCCTCGGGGGTCTTGGGGTCGGCGATGAGGTAGCAGACGCTGAGTTTTTCGCCGCGGCCGACGCGGCCTCGGAGCTGGTGGAGCTGCGCGAGGCCGAAGCGATCGGCTTGTTCAACGACCATCGCGGTGGCGTTGGGAACATCAACGCCGACTTCGATGACGGTGGTGGCGATGAGCGCGTCGATCTCGCGCAGGCGGAAACGCTCCATGATGGTCTCGCGCGCGGCGCGCGAGAGCTGGCCGTGGAGTGCCGCGAGGCGGAAGCCCTTGAGCGGACCGAGCTCGAGATCGCGCATGACGGTGCGGACATCGCGCAGCGGCTCGGATGAGCCGTCGGCGCTGGTTCCGATGAGGCCGGGCTC
>JBBQGR010000503.1:0-1826 GCA_038323185.1 Phycisphaerales bacterium
CGGGGCGCACACGATGGAACGCATCGCAGGTTGCGCCATATCCCGCGATGGTCGCGATGGTCGCGGCGCCGCGTGCCCGCGCGGCACTCGCGCGCTCCAGCACCACGGCCCACGCGCCCTCGCCAAGCACGAAGCCATCGCGCGTTGCATCAAATGGCCGCGACGCGCTCGCCGCCGCCTCGGGCGTCGTCCAGCGCCGCGTGCTGAGCACGCCCAGCAGTTCCATCGCCGCGATTGTCTCCCATCGCACATGCGCGTCGGCCCCTACCACCACGATGCTCGTCGGCGCGCCCGGGCGCTCGGACAAAAGCAGGTCTCTTGCAAGTCCCAGCGCGTCGGATGAGCTCGCGCATCCGGTCGAGACGCACAGCGACGGACCCCGGAGCCCGAGCCGGATCGAGAGTTCGCCCGCAAGATTTCCGTGCGTCGCGTTCGTGATCGTCCATAGGGAGATCTTTTCGCCCGCCTGAAGGCGCGCGGTCTGATCGAGCGTGAAGTCGATGCCGCCGCCGCCGGTCCCGAGCACCAGTCCAATCCGGCGTGCCGCGTCGATTGCGCTTGCGTCATCGGTGCCAGCGAAGTTGGGCAGCCCCGCCATCGCACATGCTTCGCGGGCCGCGGCGAGGCCCATGGGGATAAGCCGCGGGACGCGAGCGAGATCCGCATCCGACAGCACCGATTGCGCGTCGAAGTCGGCACACTCCGCCGCGACGGTGGCCTGGCAGCGCGAGTGCGACCATCCGACCGGACGAACGCCGCTGATCCCGGCCTTCAGCGATCTTGCGAACGCGTCAACGCCGATCCCGTTTGGCGCAATTGCACCAATGCCGCTGATCACAATCTCCCGAGATTCCGCGGCCATACCCGACCGTACGCCACGGATCCGCCAACGCCGCGCCGTTGCGCGGGGTAGACTCCGGGCGATGATGGGACAAACCTCGGGCCAATCGCGTGCATCGTTGGGACTTCGGGCTGGCTTCTGCGCTGCGGCCGCGCTGTCGGCCGGGCTCGCCAGCGCCCAGACCCAGATCCGGCAGGACACTTCGGGGCAGTGGCAGGCCACGGCATCCGCGCCCGACTCGGCGGACCGCGCCGAGATGGACGCGATCCGTCGGCTGCTGGCCGAAGGCCGCGGCAGTGACGCCGAGAATCGCGCGGAAGAGTGGATCAAGCGATCATCCAAGCAGAGTGCTTTCTACCCCGAGGCCGTGCTTCTTCGGGGCAACGCTAAGCTTCTCCAGAATGAGGAGTTCGACGCGCTCTACGACTACGAGGAAGTCATCAAGGACTTCCCGGGCTCGGAGCAGTTCGTCCCCGCGCTCGAGAAAGAGCTTGAGATCGCTCGGCTGTATCTTGGCGGACTCAGGCGGCAAAGCTGGCTTCTTCTTCGTATCGATGATGGCGTGCCGACCGCGGAAGAGATCATCATCCGTGTCAACGAGCGTCTCCCGGGTTCTGCGCTTGCCGAGCAGGCGCTGCTGGACCTTGCGAACTACTACTACGACCAGCGTGATCTGCGGATGGCCTCGGAGGCGTACGACGTTTTCCTGACGAACTTTCCACGCAGCGAGCATCGTGAGCTGGCCCTCTCGCGGCGTGTCTACTCCTCGATCGGGCAGTTCAAGGGTCCTCGCTACAACACGCGCGGGCTTGTCGATGCTGGTGTCCTGCTTCGCCAATATCAGGACGAGTTCCCGCTCCAGGCGCAGCTCGCGGGCCTCGATGATGGCCTTGCGACGCGGCTTGATGAAGGAAAAGCAGCACAGCTTCTGACCACCTCGCAGTGGTACCTGGACCGTGGCGACGCCGCGGCGGCGCGACTGACG
>JBBQGR010000504.1:0-1821 GCA_038323185.1 Phycisphaerales bacterium
CGAGGAGGTCGGCGACATCCATCTGATTGTCGTTGGAACTCTCGCCGATGATCTCCAGCGCGCCCTTGATGTCAAAGGCCGTGACGAGCACGAGCTTCACGCCCGGCACCTGCAGCCGCTCGCGGATCTCATCGAGAAGGAAGACATCGTCGGGGCGGGTCGTGCCGACGACGACGCGCTGCCCCTCGGTGCGGAGCGGGATGACCTGGTTCTTCTTGCAGAACTCGGGCGTGAGGCGCTGGAGGAGCTTGCCATCAAAGCCGCCATCGAGCCCCTTCTCGAGGTCGATGCGTTCGAAGACGATGCCCGCGAGCTCGGCCGCCGCGGCCTGAACGATGGCCTCATCAACGCCCTGCTCGATCAGGACCTCACCGAGCTTGCGCCCGGGCGAGGCCTTGATGACCTGCTGCGCGTTGGTGACCCTCTCGGCAGAGACAAGCCCCTTGCTGATGAGCATCGCACCAAGCTCGCCCGCGATGGCACCCGTCTCTTCGGGGCTATAGATCTCGCTGATGGCGGGCCCGACGTTGGCAGGCTTGGAGACGTTGGTAGTGGCGGGACTGGTGGGCGACGCTGGCGTGATGTGGCGCGCGGCTTGGTCTGCCGCGCTCCCCATGGGCGCGCTCGACTCGGCAAAGCTGCGCTGGTTGGCGGGAACAGAAGGGAGCGAGCTGAAGGCCTGCTCGGCCTGATCGACGCGGTGCTTCTTGACGATACGCCGTGCGGCCGGGTCTTCTGCTGGCGCGTGAGCCGGTGCGCCGGCGGTCGCACCGCTCGCGCGGAGAGAAGCTCCCGGTGCGGCGCGTGCGGCGTCGGGCGCGTCCTTGGTGCGGGCGGGATCCTTCTTCGGGTCGTTGACACCGAGCTCGCTGAGGATGTCGTCGATGTTGTACTTGCCCACGCCGATCCCTCGTATCCCGACACAGGTCTGTTCCGAAGTTGAGGCCGCGACTGCAGGACCGATCAGCGGGGCTTCATGCCCGCACCCTTGCCCTCAGGCTTGCCGATGCGGGCGGGTGAACGCTTGGGTGTCCGGTCGGGAGTGATGTCCATCGTCAGGACGAAGGTCTCGCCATCGGCCTCGACCGTGACGCTGCGGCCGTCGATTGCTGTCACCTTGAAGAACTCATCGACCACATCGCCGATGCGGTACGCGTGGTTATTGATGCGCGCAATCGGCACGCGACCGGCCAGAATCCCGTTGACCTCGAGCTGCGTCGCCTTGTCCTGGATCTCGGCGAGACGGTTCGCCGCGGCCTCACGGGCAATCAGCGCGGCACGCTCCTCGGGCGAGAGCTCGCTGACAATCTCACCCTGGGCCGTGACCTGCGTCTTGCTGGTCTCCAGCATGAACGGGCTCTTGCCAAACTCGCCCAGCGCCACGTCCAGCGGCGTCTGAAGACGCTGCAAGTCCGCCATGATGCGCTCGTAGCTCTTGGCCTTCTCGGCGTCGGGGCCCGCGCCATCGAGCTTGACTTCCTCGAACTGCACGCCCGACCGGAGCCCGAGCTGCCGCATCGAGAAGAGCGCCGTCGCCGAGACGCCAAGCACCAGTATCAAGATGATGGTCTGCGTCGGGATGCGGCGCTTGATCCGCGCCGCCTCGACCGTCCCCGCGTTGGCGAAGGGGTTGGGCACACCCGGATCGCCCGAGCCCGCTGCACCGGGCGCGGTGTTTGACTGCTGCACGCTGCCCTGCTTGTCCTTCTGGATCAGGTTCATTTACTTGGCCTCCGCGACCGGCGTTCCGGCGGGCTTGGCGTCTTCCTGGAAATAGATGCTGAGGGTGAACTCGGCCTTGAGCTCGGGCTTGGCCTCATC
>JBBQGR010000505.1:0-1807 GCA_038323185.1 Phycisphaerales bacterium
GGTGTCGCGTGACGCTTCAACCTTTGGACAACTCGGGTGGTCCGGCCGCGCTCAATGCGGCACAGCTTCAGCGGCTGCACGAGCTTCTCGTGGATGAGCAGCTCGACCAGCTCTCGCTGGAGGATCGCGCCGAGCTTGACGATCTTCGTGCACACACGCTCGACTCTGAGCGATACGACGGTCCCGTCGCGGACCTTGTGCTCCGATCGACCGCTGGTGGGCCTGCGCTGCCGGCGGACGTGCGGGCGCGACTGCTCATGACCGGCCAGCGTCTGATGGGTGGCGAGGCGCCCGCGCCGCTCGCGATGAGGGCCGGTGGCGGCGGCTCAAAGTGGGTGCCGCTGCTGATGGCCGCGAGTGTGCTGCTGGCGTGCTCGACCGCCTTCGTGGCGTGGCGCTGGTCCGAATCTCAGCGTGCGCTTCGCGAAGAGTCGCAGCGATTCGCCGTCGCGATCGAGGAAGTTCGGCAGAGCAACAAGACCCTTCTCGCGGCGGCGCAGGCCCGCGCCGATGAGCTGGCACAGCGCGTCGCGACGCTTGACTCTGCCAGCGCCGAGCAGGGCCGCAGGCTCGCGGAGGCCGCGGCCAAGGAAGTGAAGCTCGCGCAGGATCTCATCGCCGCGACGATGGCGCTCGACACCGCCACGCTCAAGATAGCAAGCCTCGAGACGCCCATCGATCCCGCAACGCTCGGGCAGAATCGCCGCAAGCTCCTCGAGCTTCCCGGCACGGTGCGGGTCGCGTGGCAGCCCTTCGACTTGCCCGATGCGCCAGCCGAGCAGGGGCGCGTGACGGGTGACGTCGTGTGGAACGATGAGCTCGAGCAGGGCTTCGTGCGCTTTGTTGGGCTCAAGCCCAACGACCCGACGAAGGAGCAGTACCAGATCTGGGTCATCGACGAGCGCGGCATGGAGCAGAAGGTCAGCGGCGGCGTCTTCAACGCCAGCGCCGATGGCGAGATCGTCGTCCCCATCACGCCCTCGATCGATGTGCGGAAGGTCGCGCTCTTCGCGGTCACGATCGAGGAGCCGGGCGGCACGGTAGTGCCGAACCTGAGCCGCCGCGTCGTGGTGGCGCCGCGAAGCTGATCGGGTCGCATCACGTTAACTCACGCAAGCTTTGGTTGGAGCGCGGAGCTGACGTGCCTGGCGTGCGGGGCGAGCAATGAAGGCAGCGATGATGTGCATCGCGCGGTACTTTTGTGGTCCGCGAGTGTGAGTCTGAGGCCGCGTTGCGCCAACGAGCCAAACTCTCGTTTGACTGGCCGCTGGAGCATCGGCTCGATAACCAACGAGCGATGCCATGGGGGTGCTCACGGCCGCGATGGCGTGCGCACTGCCGAGCCCCGAGCGAGGAGCCATGCAAGACGCGGGGTGGGGGGGCGGGGGTCGTAGCTGCGAGCTTGGTGCCACTGAAACAGGGCAAACCTAGGCCGGGGCGATCTTGCTCGCACCACGCCGAGTCAGACGCGCGGATTACATTCCGGACGCGACGACATTGGCCAAAACTGACTACCTTTCAATTCTATTACACTGCTACTTTTTGCTACACACGTAATATATCATTAATCCCACATCGCTTTTCCTCGCGATCCTCCTAACTTCTTGCTAGAACCAATTGCCGGGTCTGGAAGACGATTGCGTCGAAGCGCAACCTTCCGAAGAACACTCGGCTTTACAGAAGTGCAGCAGATGCGAAAGAGACTCAATCTCGTGCTGGCAATGCTTTCCTGCGCCGCCCTCGCGGGCCATGCATCGGCGGACATTCTGGGCACCGCACAAGCATTCGCGGTGCTCGGAGGATCAAC
>JBBQGR010000506.1:0-1781 GCA_038323185.1 Phycisphaerales bacterium
GCGCGAGTGCACGCGGTGGGCGTCACGCCCGTCTCGGTTGGGGGCGACCACTCGCTGTCACTCTCGATCCTGCGGGCGCTGGGGGCGAAGCGACGTCTCACGATGGTTCACTTTGATGCCCACTGCGACACGGGGATGGGGTACATGGGCTCGAAGTACCACCATGGCGCATCCTTCGCCCGCGCTGGAGGAGGGGCTGCGTGATCCCAAGCGCACGGTGCAGATCGGGGTCTGCGGGCCGATGAACAGCAACGACATCTGGAAGTTCAGCCGCGACTCTGGGATGAGGGTGGTGTCGATAGATGAGTGTGTCGAGCGCGGGCTCGCGGCGGTGATGGCCGAGGCGCGGCAGATCATCGGCGATGCGCCGTGCTATCTCTCGTTCGATATCGAAATGGGCCGACACATGAAGCGATAGAACAACTCGCATGTGGAGCTCGGGCGAAGCAGCTATCGAACTTTGGCGTTGCCCCTTGCGAAGCGAATGGGTACCCGGGACGCGCGAGTTCCGAGCACGTTCCGCATCGATCAATCGCTGCAATGAGCGGCCTGCGTTTGCGTTGAGCCAACGACCAGGACTGTTGTGTCGATGCTCGACAAGCGAGAATCAGGATCATCCCGAGGCGCGTGCTCCACGCGCAACTGACAATGACGACTCCGCACAGGCCGCAGTCCGTTCCATCCATGCTCCTTCAGCTCGAGCCCCTCCAGTCACATCGCTGTAAGCGCGGCATGACACGCGTCGCACGCGCCAGCCGGATCGGTCGTCTGCTGCTGGCCGCGCTCGTCACGCTGGTCTCAATTGGCGGCGGTGCCGCCACAGCCCAGACCCTACCGCCCGCGACGCCTGAGTCCGATCCACTTCGCGGCCCCGTCGTCGCGCCTGCTGGCGCGCCCTCCACCACGAAAACTGGGGAGGATTCGAGAATGGGCGGCCCGGCGGCGATCGCGCCAGTGGCCCGGCGGTCACTGGTCCGTCGCGACTTCAACGGCACGATGGCAGTCCTCGAAACGCGGCCGGAGATCGCCGCGCTCGACGCCATGACGCTCAACCCTGAGGAGACCAGCGCCACCAAGACACTCTTTCGGCGTCGCTTCGTGTTCATTTCGAGATTTCTCGCCGACCACTGGGACGTCTTTCTCTCGCTGCGGGGTGCACGCCAGTCCGGCGCTGGGCGCGAGGGGACCAAGGAGATGCGCGAGAAGTTCTGGGAGTTCCGCAAGCTCGCCGATCCGCTCTTGCGCCCGTTGCTGGCCGAGCAGATCGCCTCGCTCCTGACCGACGAGAACGAGATCCAGTTCCGCGCGATGGTCGAGGAGTATGTCGACGCCTTCGCGACGCAGGAAGGGAACGGGCGCGCCGCGCCCGGCGGCGAGAAGGCTCGCGCCCAGGCCCCAGCCCGCGTGCGAGAGCGCGTCGAGACAGGTCTTCTGTTGCGCGAGATCGCGCGCACGCTCGCCTCGATGGTTGAGAGCGGCCGCGAGAAGACAGAGTCACTCATGGCGCTGATCCAGCCCGACACTCCCGAGCAGGAGGCGGAGATCCGTGCCGCGATCCGGCGGATGGGCGAGGCCCGGGGCACCAGCCTCACGCGCGAGGATCGAGCCAAGCTGATGGCCGAGATCCAGTCGCTTCTGACACCCGAGCAGCGCGAGCGTGTGCGGCGCGGGCTGCGCGAAGGGAATCTGTAACCCAGCGCGCCGCGGTTACGGGGACCAGGACGCGGAACTTCTTGGGCCGCGCAGGGCACGATGACCAGCACAACCCGCGTGCCAGAAGC
>JBBQGR010000507.1:0-1777 GCA_038323185.1 Phycisphaerales bacterium
CGCCAGCCATGCCCATGACGAGTGCGGGCGAGAGCTCAACCTCGAGGATCTTCATGGAGCCGGTCGCGACTGCCCGAGCCGCGCCGCCGCCAGCGACGCCTGTCACGCGCGTGGCCTCCATCTTCGCCCGGATCCGCTCGCCAGCCTGCTTGAGGCCCTCCTTATTCTTCATAAGCCCCGCAAGCGAGGTGAGCATCCGCATGTTATCAAACATAATAACTCCATGTATGTATTAAATCAATTGCGATTCGATCAACCCAAGAATGTGTCTTTCTTCTTCACTAGTGCCAAGTGCCCGACCCCCAGTCCCTTCCCTATTCCTTCGCCTTCCTCGCCTGCACTCCCACGAGCTTCGCGTTGAAGAGCTCGATGGTTCGCTTGACGAGCGGGTGGTCGGCGGCGATGGCGATGGCGTTTGGTGGTGCGCCGGTCTCGCTCGCGCCACTTGCTGCGTCGGCGGTCGTTGACGTTGCCGCGGCCACGTCCTCGAACTCCAGCGTCGTTGCGGCGCCCCGCACGCGCGCGAGGATCGTCTCGATCTCCTTGCCCTGAGCACGCACGGCAGAGAGCATGCCCGGATTCGCGCGCAGCCGAATCACGCCCCCCTCCATCGCGAGGGGCACACACTCTTCCATCACGAGGCGCAGGCGGCGGGCACCACCCGCGGCTTCCAGCGCGGCGTTCCACACTTCGCCCAGCGAGCCTATGTCCATCGGCGCTCGCGCGGCCTGAACGCCGACGACTTCTCGCTCGGGCCGGGCTGGTTCGGGCGGCGGCAACGCGGCCCGCGGCGGCGCGGGGAGCGCAGCGGCGGCCGACGGCACCGTCGCCGTCAGGATTTTTTTGGTGGGGCACTCGCAACGCGCCCGCCACCAGGTCCGCCGCCCATCATCACCGCCGTCACGTCCGCGAGCTTGTCGGTCATTGCCATTCGCACGATCAGCGCATCGATCAGCGCGCGCGGCGCGGCGGAACTCTTCGCCGCGCGCTGCACGTTCTCGCAGAGCGCGATCATGTGCACCAGGCCCGCCGCGTCGAAACGCTCGGATCGCTTTGCTTCCGCGGCGCGGGCCTCGTCGGAGAGATCAACCAGCGCGGTCCGCGGCCCGCAGGCGCAGATGACCATGAGGTCACGCAGATGAGCCTGGATTGATTCGAGCGCCTGATCGATGGAGACGCCGCGCTGGAGCAGTTCGTCGCACTGCTCGAGCGCGGGACCGGGGTTGCCATCTGCCAGCGCATCGATCAGGTTGCCGATGATCTCGCGGCTGGGAAGGCCGAGCAACTCAGTCAGGAGCTTCACGGTCAGGTGCGACTCGCCCGCGGCCCCGACGCGGTCCAGGATCGAGAGCGCATCACGCATCGAGCCGTTGCCCAGGCGTGCGATTATGTGCAGCAGCTCGGGCTCGGCCGTCATCTTCTCCATGCGGACCACCTCGCCCAGGTGCGCCGCGATCTGCGCCGAGGCGATGGAGCGGAAGTCGTATCGCTGGCAGCGGCTATGGATGGTCGCGGGAACCTTCTGCGGTTCCGTGGTGCAGAGGATGAACTTGACGTGGTCGGGCGGCTCCTCCATGGTCTTGAGCAGCGCGTTAAACGCGGCGTTCGAGAGCATGTGGACCTCGTCGATGATGTAGATCTTGAACTTGCCGCGCAGGGGCCGGTAGATGCTGTTGGCGATCAGCTCGCGAGCTTCCTCGACCTTGTTGTGGCTCGCGCCGTCGATCTCGATGACGTCGGTGTCGCGCCCGGCCATGATGGCGGCATCGACTTCGGG
>JBBQGR010000508.1:0-1719 GCA_038323185.1 Phycisphaerales bacterium
AGGAATGGGGGCGGATACGGCGCGTTGGTGACAGAACTCGGCTTATCGCCGCACTTGGTTGGCGCGGGCCCTAGCGAGAGCGGGGCCCGCGACCTTTTTTGGCGAGACCGCGGCGAGCCTCAGTCCGCGAGCTCGTCCTCGGTTGGAACGCGGATCGCGTCCCAGATGGCGCGAAGCGCGCGGAAGGTCGATGGAACCCGGACGCCCCGGGCCCTGCTGAGCGCGCCGATCCGGTAAAGCGTCGTCAGTCCGTGCGCGATTCGGCGATCTGACTCCTCGGGCGGCAACGCTGGGTCGTACGCGTGGGTTGCCTCGGAGGAGATGCCGTTGATCTCGATGACGCAGAGGTTGCGGCCGCTGGCAAGCTCATCGGGGCTCGCGTAGCGAATGTCGAAGCGGCCAAAGCCCAGGCCGGGGCGGTCGCCGACCGCGAGGTGATCGGCGATGCGGTCGAGCGCTTCGCGGAGCGCGGTCGTGCGGAGGTGCGAGTGATCGCGGAAGCACGTGCCCTGACAGTGGTTGCCGGAGATCGCCAGTCGCACCGCCACACCGGGCGCCAGCACCTCGCGGAGTCGCGGCCCTAGCCGCTGCGCGAAGCGCGCGTGCTGGACGTAAAGCCGCGGATGTGCGGCGATGAGCTGATCGATTGTGGATGTTCCGTCGCCACGGACGGCGGGAAACTCCTTGCCGGTGATGCCCAGGATCCGGCCGCGGCTGGCGCCCGGTCGACGCGCGTAGAGGATCCCGACCTCGTGTGGACCAGGGTGGTACGACTGCAGCAGCGTGGCGCCGCGGTGAACGTCGAGCGCGGCGTGGGCCTGCTCGCGCGTGCGCGCGAGGCGCAGGCCCTGGCCGCGGCAGGCCCGGTCGGGCTTGAGGATGACCGGCAGCGCGAACTCCCCTAGGGCCAGCAGCGATTCGAGCCGCGCATGGCGTTGGGCCGGATCGCCTGCGGGGACCAGCGCGGTCGCGGGACGTGTGTCGGGGGGAAGGCGCTCCAGGATCTCGTGCTTGGACTCGCCAGCGAGGAGCGCCAGCGGCGCGAGCGCGTTGGCGATCAGCGGCAGCCCGAAGCCTCCGTAGCGAAGGCTCAGGCGTGCGACGTGCAAGACGTGCGGCGCGTACACGGCCCACCAGGGCCGGAACTCCCAGTGGGTCCACGCGGGTGCCGGATCGGCGCGAGCGGCGCGGTCCTTGGACGAGTGCTTAGCCCGCTGCGGACGCGAGGCGGGGATCGGCTTGGTGATGAGTGGAAGGTTGGACATAGCGAGGGATACGGCTCGGCGCGTCGGCGCGAGGCGGGAGCGTCAGCGCGGTCGCTTGGGCGCGTATGGATCTTGGCACCGCCTCTTCGGTGCAGCGGACGGTTGGTGGATCGGAGAGCGTGATGTCGATGGTGGTGACGCTGACGGTGCGTGCTTCGGCACGCTCCATCATCGGGCTGAGGTGGGCGAGATCGTGCCAGCGTGTGAGGTGGAAAGAGTCCTGCGTTGCGGCGGATGGGTCGCTCGCGACCACGCGATCAAAGAGTTCTCGGCGCGGGCCTTGGACAAGCTGATCTCCCAGCGACGACGACGTCCACATGCGCGCCTCGCCGCCCCACGCGGCCGGGTCGGTCGCTGTGAGCCTCTGGCCATCGGATCGCATTTGGGCGACAGCGTGGCCGTCGGTGATGATGAGGCGAAACGGGAGAAAGTCGCGGGCCCTCAGCGACCTCGC
>JBBQGR010000509.1:0-1677 GCA_038323185.1 Phycisphaerales bacterium
GAGGGCGATTTCCACGAGGCGATGAACTTCGCGAGCGTCTTTCAGGTACCGCTGGTCTTCATCTGCCAGAACAACGGCTGGGCGATCTCCATGCCGCGCGAGAGCCAGTCCAACAGCGAGACGATGGCGCAGAAGGCCATCGGCTACGGCATGCCGACGATCCAGGTGGACGGCAACGACCTGCTCGCTGTATACAAGGCCGCGAAGGAGGCCGTCGATCGCGCCCGCGGCGGCGGCGGTCCATCGTTCCTCGAGTGCGTCACGTATCGCCTCGCCGATCACACGACGGCCGACGACGCGACACGCTACCGCCCGCGCGAGGAGCTGGAGGCGTGGGTCAAGCGCGACCCGATCATCCGACTTCGCAAATACCTCGAGAACAAGAAGCTCTGGAACGATGCGAAGCAGGAGGCCCTCGAAGAGGCCGCCAAGCAGATGGTGACCGAGGTGATCAACGCGGCGGAGTCGATCCCCGCGCCCAACAAGGACGACATCTTTGATTACACCTTCGCCGAGTTGCCCAAGGAGCTCGAGATCCAGAAGCGCACGATGCGGACGCACAGCCTCGGCCAGTTTCCAGAGCAGGTGGGACTGAAACAGGCGATGAAGCGGTAAGCAATCGGAGGCTAGGGATGAAGCGTGAGATTGACACCATCGCCAAGGCCCGCCCCTTTGCTCTCTTTGAAATGGAGCTTGTCGGTGGGCGGGTTCTGCGGGTCAAGCATCCCGAGTTTGTGTACGTGCCCCCCGGGCGCGGCATCCACGTCGTCTACACGCACGAGGACGGGACGAGCGAGTTTGTGAACGCACTTCTCATCGTCGGTGCGCGAGCCATCAGGCCGCCCGCGCGTCGAAAGGCTGGTTGACCAATGCTCGTTCACTTGCAGGACACCGACGGCCGCGACATCTGGATCAATCCGATCCACGTGAAGGTGCTGCGCACAAAGAAGGGGATCTTCGGCGGCGGCAAGAAGGGCACCGAGATCTGGCTCGGCTGGACGGGCACCAGCGAGGCGATCGTCGTGCCGCAGGACCCCACCGACATCGCCGCCGCGATGAACACCGTTCTCGCGATGATGGCCCCACGCGGCATTTCTCCACAGTCACTCGCCGCGCTCGACTCCAGCGATGAGGACCACTCTGGAGTTCCCAATGCTGGCTCGTGAGTGCCGCCGCGCCGCGCTCGCTCGCGTGGCCTCGCTCTGCCTCGGCGCCACGCTCCTGCTCGGCGGGTGCGACAGTGGCAACACCTACCCATTCGGAATCGAGCCACCCGCCTCGATGGGCACGCCATTCGACGATCGCTACATCTTTTACAGCGGTCGCGCCGACAGGCCGCGCCAGGTTGTGGAGGACTTCGCCAACCTCTACCGAAACGTCGGCTGGACCAGGGTCGAAGAGCGCGGCGACGACTTCCTCGTCATGAGATTGGACGAGACCATCCTGCCAAAGGACGCCGCCGCGCTCGAAGCACTTGAAGAAGTCGGCGTCTCCACACACTTTGATCCCAGCGAAGACCCGATGTACCGCGCCGCGGACCCACACCCCGAGCGGCGGCTGGTCGAGGCGAGGCTGAACGGAGTCCGCTGGGAGTACCGCGTGCGCCGGTTCTACATCGGCAACGATCAGGCCCTCATCGCCCAGCTCAAGCAGACCTACACCCCCGCGCCCGCGCCG
>JBBQGR010000510.1:0-1635 GCA_038323185.1 Phycisphaerales bacterium
ATTGCGCTCGCCAATACCGTAAAGAACCTGCAAAACGTGCACGAGCTGTTTGAGTCTCGTCGGTGGCAAATCTTTACCAGCAGCAGTGGCTGGTCACATACGCTGCTGGGTAGCGCCTGCAGCATTGCTCGTGGTGGATCGCCGCGTCCGATTAAAGCGTTTTTGACGTCTGAGCCAGATGGGGTGAATTGGGTCAAGATCAGTGATGCGACGGCGAGCGAAAAATACATCTATGAGACGGCGGGAAAAATCAAGCCGTCCGGTGTTTCGCGTTCGCGCCTCGTACACGACGGCGATTTCCTCCTTTCAAACTCGATGAGCTTCGGTCGGCCGTACATCATGCGAACGACAGGGTGCATTCACGACGGCTGGCTGGTTCTGTCGAACTATGGAGGCGCATTCGATCAGGACTTCCTGTATCTGCTGCTTGGCTCTCGTTTCGTATATCAGCAGTTCGATCGCCTTGCAGCAGGATCAACGGTACGAAATCTGAACATTGATCTGGCGAGTATCGTTCGGGTGCCAGTGCCAGGAATCGACGAACAGATCGCGATCGCGGCTGAACTTGGTGAGCTCAGCGACTCAGTTGATCAAATGGCGCGCTTGTATAGGCAGAAAGAGGCGGCCCTCGATGAATACAAGAAATCCCTGTTGCAACAAGCCTTCACAGGTGCACTGACAGCGGCGTCGGCTACAAGGGTGAATGCGGAGGCCGCATGAATGAGGCCGAAACCCGTGCGGAGCATATTGATCCCGCCCTAAAGTCAGCTGGTTGGGGCTTGGTCGAAGGTAGCCGCGTCCTACGAGAGCATGGAATCACACTTGGCCGACTGCAAGGGAGCGGCGGCAAGAATGCGAGAGCAAAGGCCGAGATCGCCGACTATGTGCTCGTCTACCGCAACACCAAGCTCGCCGTAATTGAAGCAAAGGCGTGGGACAAGCCGCTGACGGAAGGAGTCGGGCAAGCCAAGAGCTATGCCGCCAAACTGTCGGTGCGCACGACGTACGCGACCAACGGTCAGTCGATCTACCGCATCGACATGTCCAGCGGCGCCGAAGGCGAGGTGGCATCCTACCCGACGCCAGACGAACTCTGGACGTTGACGTTCGCCGAGGCAAACGCGTGGCGTGATCGTTTCGCGGCGGTGCCGTTCGAAGACAAGGGCGGAAGCTGGCAGGGGCGTTACTACCAGGACATCGCCATCACCCGCGTGCTCGAAGCGATCGCCGGTGGCCGCGACCGCATCTTACTGACGCTAGCGACAGGCACCGGCAAGACGTTCATCGCGTTTCAATTGGCCTGGAAGCTGTTCCAGTCTCGCTGGAACCTCCAGGACTGGAAGAGTGCTGCCGAGCCGACCCGTCAGCCGCGCGTGCTCTTCCTGGCCGACCGCAACAACCTTGCCGATCAGGCCTACAACGCGTTCTCGGCCTTCCCCGCCGACGCTCTCGTGCGCATCGATCCCGACGAGATCCGGAAGAAGGGGAAAGTCCCGAAGAACGGCAGTGTGTTCTTCACGATCTTCCAGACCTTCATGAGCGGTCCGGGCGATACGCCGTACTTCGGTGACTACCCGCGCGACTTCTTCGACCTGATCATCATCGACGAGTGTCACCGTGGAGGTGCGAAAGACG
>JBBQGR010000511.1:0-1634 GCA_038323185.1 Phycisphaerales bacterium
AGCACCACGCCAAGCGCGTACACCCAATGGAGCGGCGAATCAGCGTGGTACGGACCGTCCATCGCTTGCAAGAATGTTGCGATGGGGTGCCGCATCGCATGGGGCGACACCAGTTCCAACGCGTGTTTCAAGTGGGCGGAAGCGGAGATTAGCGCTAGCGGGAACGTCACCGCGGGCGTCGTTCGCACAAACTGCTACCTTCAACATGACAGTCCCAGCATTGCCTACCACCAACAGGAAGATATGTTCTACCGGGTGTTTACACTCAATAACGGCGGATCGTTCGCTGCACGAATGACCGCCACGGGCACCAGCTGGACCGGCATATCCGACCTCTATAACTCAAATGTATTTCACAGTGCCGGCATGCTGGCAACTGAGCGGTTCTGCATCTTTGGCTGCACAGGCAATCTTAAAGGATGGCTTGTTCGTTACTGACAGGGAGGCACCTCATGCGTTCGGTATTCGCCGCCGTCGTTGCCCTAGTCGCTGGTTGCGGAAGGGACTCCGTTGAGTTCACGATCGACTTGGTGGTTGCCAACAATGCACCGCAGACGTCGATTGTTTCGACAGACGGGACGGTGACGACAGAGAACGACAACTTTGTGCGACTGAGGGCGATCTATCCTGACTATGATGCGGCGCGCGGCGTCGGTGGAGTCGAGCTCTCTGTCGTTCGAGACGGCGCTGTCCTCACTACGGCAACGATTCCCGTCCGTGACTGCATGAAGCTGTGCAACTCCGACTGCGAATGGCCCAACGAGATCGACTATCAGGAGCAGTCAGTAGCAGTGTCCGAGCAGGGTGGGATTTCGGTTTCACCAATCGACTGCTGGAGTTGTTCCAGTGGCACGTTCTTGGTCACGCAGTGTGACTGAGGTGTGAACTCAAACCCGCACGGTGTGTCAGCGCGCGCCTGCGCGCTCAGCACGGGCCTCGCGATGGCCATGAGTGTGGTGACCGCCGCTTCTGCCGGGATCGAGATCCGAGATCCGCTCAAGCGCCAGATCACGCGGGCGCGGGCGCGGGCGCTTGCCGATCTCCACAAGGCGACGTCCCCCGCCGAGGCTCGACGACTGTGGTCGGCGGCGGCGTCAGACCTTCTTCGCGAACAGCGGTAGGTCGAGCCCGAGCCGGTCGACCCAGTCAGAGAGCGTCGAGCGCGCGACGCCCGCGAGCGGCACCGCGGCCCGAAGCGAGCGATCGGCAAGGGCGGCGATGAACTTCGCCGCCTCGCGGGCCTCGCTCAGGTTCTCCGTCCGCGTGTGGATGACACGTGCAGCTTCGTTGCGAGTCTCGCGGCGGCAAACCTGCCGACACCCTTCTCACCGGTCACTCGCCGACCTCCAGGAGACGTGGGGTGCTTGACCTTGATCGAGGTCGCCGGCTCCATCCAGGCATCCTTCAGGACCTTCAAGGACATCCCGTATCCGTCATCCTCGACCACGATCTCGCCGTGCCCTCGCGTCAGCGGCGGCGTGAAGCTCACTTTCACCAAGCTCGAGTCCGCGTCGTAGGCGTTCTTGATCAGCTCCACGAGCGCGATGATCTGGTTGCTGATCAGCTCCTCACCGATCAGGCGAATGAGACGTGCACGCGGCCGGACCCGGGCGGACCCCCGTCGCGTAACCTTC
>JBBQGR010000512.1:0-1607 GCA_038323185.1 Phycisphaerales bacterium
GGCACCGAGCTGCTCGGCTGCGATCTCGGTGCGGACTGCTACACGGGCTTCGATGAGGTGCTTCGGCCGCTCGCCAACGACCGCGTGACGGCCGCGGCCACACCGGTCGCGAGCAACGAGGAGTGGCGGCTGGCGATCAGCGGGCAGATGGAGGCGCTCGCATCGAGCGGCGGCTCACCGGTCTCCGCGGCCTTGACCGGGACGATCGGATACTCGCTGTGCGCGGCCGGCAACACATCGGCGCCGTGTCCGTTCCACCTCGGTTCGCTCGAGCTCGAGCTCGACGCGCCGCTCGTGCTCCCGGTTACGTGCGGAGGCAGCACGACGACGCACACTCTCTCGGAGTTGTCGATGCGACTCGATCAACCGGCGTTTGGGATCTCCCAGCAGGGCACCGCGTGGAACGGCTTCCCACCCGGCGCGCTGGTCATCGACGCCGAGGGCGTCTTCGACAGCGTGCCGTTTCACGTGCGCCGCCCGAATCAAGAGCCCGTGAAGATGCGCGCCGGCCAGGCGTGGGTGCTCATGCAGGGTGCGGACGGAGCCTGGTTGGAATTCTCCGTGCCGTGCGGCGATGACGAGATCGACGTCGTCGTCTGGTGGGGCTACGCGGGGATGGCCGTCGACGAATTCCCGCCGCAGGCGACGATCGAGGTTCCGACGAGCGTCACGTGCCCGAGCACGCCGGCGCTGAGCAAGAGCGTGAGCGATGCGGACGGCGACGTCGTGAGCGTGCGCTGGCGCGTGGACGGTGTGCTGATGGAGGAGGGGGTCGCGAGCATGCCTTTCACGCAGCCGCATCTGCTCGAGCTGGTGGTTCGGGATTCGCGCGGGGCAACGTCTACCGCGAAGAAGAACGTGGGGTGCCTGTGAGACGCCGTGCGGCGACGGCCGGGATGCTTGCGGCGGTGCTTGGCGCGTGCGGGCCCGACACACAGGAGATGCCGGAGATTCAGCCATGGATGTCGGGGATCTGGTCGCAAGCGTTGATGACCGAAGACAACATCAAGCCCGGCCCGGATGGAGGCATCGGCGAGAACAACAGCCAACAACCGGCACGATACGAGATCTTCAGCGAAGGCACCTACGAGGCATTCACGTTGGTGACGCCGGGCACGTACGCGACCTTCGAAAGCACGTGGGAGATCATCGGCGAAGATGAGATACTCGCTGATCGGCACGTCGAGTCGCACGAGTCCGCGTTGGCGTTCCGATGGCAGTTCGGCACCGGAGAGCGCGGGTGCGACACGATCGTGGTGACCCCCATACGCGAGGACGGCGAGGGACGCCCATACAACCTCTACCGAGGCGCGATTTGCACTGTGCAAAAGGAGCCATGTCCGCCCGATGCGACCCCCCCACACAACTGCTTCTACTACCACTACCAGTGGTGCGCCGAGCAGGGCTCTAACGAGCCATGGGTCGATCGCTATGGCGAAGCCACGTATTGCCACCTGCCCGGCTACCACTACTGCGGGGAACGACACGCAGCGCGAGGAGGCTGGGATGATGCGCGGCGACAAAACGGACATCGCGGAAGCCAGCGGATGAGGAAGCTGGCGACCGCGATGCGGATGGTAGCGAGCGAGTCTGCGAAGTGGCGTTCA
>JBBQGR010000513.1:0-1596 GCA_038323185.1 Phycisphaerales bacterium
ACATCCACTATGTGAACAACGGGTTGCAGTTCCGGCTCGTGAACGGGCAACCGACCGCAACGGACCTTGGCAAGCCCCCCACCGTTGCGAGCCGCTACATACGGCCCTCGCAGACGATGTACCTGACGTGCTTCACGGACGATCGGAACGGGGTGCGCTGGGGAAACAACTACGCGGCGGGGAATGATGAGCTGCAGATCTCCATCTTCTACGACATGTGGCGGATCTCGACGGTGACGGGGCAGGGGCCGCAGGATCCGACCGGCGCTCAGCGCGTCGCGGCAAAGCGGCATGGCAACGGCGCGAACGTGCTCTTTCTCGATACGCACGCAGCGCTGGTCCCGGCTCGCGACGTGACCAACCCGCTCAACTGGGATGATGGTGACTATCGGCGCTGAGTGGGCTGTGCGGACGCGGGCTTGTTGGACGCCGTGATCGCGGCGGGCACGGCCTGCGGCGTCCAGGGCATGGCCATGACGCCGCGGACCGGGATTCGCTCGCTCTTGCCCGTGATTTGCACGGCGCGAACCTGGCCATCGCTGACATCGAGCTCGATACGAGCATCGTCATCGTTGGGAAAGTTTGGGTCGTAAATCCAGAGCGTGATTTTTCCGGCGGGGATGGCGTCGGAAGACTTCGTTGTGGCCTTGCCAGGGTCAGAAACGCCTTTGATCGCTGCACGCTGGGCCTGATACGCCAAGACCTGATGATTCTCCCAAGGCACGCCGACCTGTGACTGTGGCGCTCTGGAGTTGCCCGCCGCGCGAACGTAGACGAGGCCGAGTGGCGCGAGGTCGCCCTCATCGAGCCGCTTGAGGATCGGGCCGAGCTCGTCGTAGGTGGCGTGGGCGATGGTGCGGATCTGGGGCGCGCTTGTGCTTGGCGCGGTGGGCGTGGTAGGCGTGGTGGGAGCGGTGGACGGGTCAGCGAGCATCATCCACGTCATGAACTTGATCGCGAAAAGTCCCGCGCTTCCGAGCGAAGACTCCTGGCGTCGGTGCAGCCACTCGTACAGATCGGTGCCGGGGGCGGGAGGCTTGATGGCTGTGGGGCGCGGCGTGCGCTCCATGAAGAGATCCGCCGCGGCGAGCGACATGCCGCCGCAGAGGCCAAAGCGGCTGGGTGCGCCCGTGCCGCTCTCGACACTTTCGCGGATGAGCTCGCCGAGTGGGCCTTTGAGCTCGCGCAACGCCGCTGGCAGGGGCGAGCCGGTGAAGCTGTTGACGAAGCCGAAGCCGTGGAGGCTCGGGCGGAAGTCACTGGCGGCGCGGCCGGGGAGGGCGACTTGTGTGGCGGGCTGGGTTGCGGGAACGCTGGTCTGCGCGAGCGCGACGGACGCGAGGATCAGGGTGAGCAAGAGCGAAGTTGAGTGGAGGAGCATTCGCATTGAGGGAGGGTATGGAGGAAGGCACCGGGGACTCGGCACAGGGAAGCGAGGCTAGCCGTCGGCTTCGACAGAGAAGCTGGCCGGGAGGCGTGGGCCGCGTTTCTGGTTGCTTGGTACATTGTTGCGAGAAGTAAACTCATGAAGGTGGAGGGTCTCTATGCCGGCGCGCGATAAGACAGCTGAGGGACAGACGGGCAAGCCGTGCGTGC
>JBBQGR010000514.1:0-1589 GCA_038323185.1 Phycisphaerales bacterium
CCGAAGGGCGAGGGAGAGCGGGAAGACGAAGAGTTTAACACGGAGGGGGCGATGTGGAGAAAGCGAAAGGCGGAAAAGCGAAAGTGAACACGGAGGAGAACGAGGAAGCGCTCAACACGGAGGGCACGCCGTTTCTTTCACAATCGATATCTACTCTCGCCACGTCTTGCCACACGTCTTGCAGCGAGTGCGGTTCGAGATTCCCCCGACCCTGGTGCCCAGCGCCTAGTCCCCAGTGCCTTCTCTTCTCGCTCACTTCCTTGACCAGCTCGCCGCGAGCAGCTCCTGGTGCTCGCTGGTCAGGATGCTGGCGAGAGAGGCTTCGAGGGCGGGCTCTGTGCGTGCGCGATCAATGCTGCCATCGAACTCATTCAGCCATCGCTTTGTGTACGCCATCACGCCGCGTGGCTTTTCTGCGAGCATCGTTGCGAGCTCGATGGCGCGCGCCTCGCACGCCGCGGCGGTGGGCATGCACTCGCTCGCGATCCCCAGTCGCAGCGCCTCGCGCCCGGACACGAGGCCCGGATCGAGCAACCGCGCGCGGGCCCGGGCGGGCGCGCCCATCATCGCGACAAGCCCCGGCGCCGAGACTGCGGGTGAGAGGCCAAGCCGCACGGCGGGATAGCCGAGCTTGGCGGCGTCATCGGTGATGACAAAGTCGCAGCCGCAGAGGAGCGCGCATCCGCCAGCGATCGCCGCGCCGTGAGCGCTCGCGACGACGGGGCACGGCGCCTCGCGCAGCGCGCGGGCCGCGGCGGCAAGGCCTCGCAGCAGGCTCGCGGTCGCGCCAGCATCCTCCTGCGCCAGCGTGAGATCAAAGCCAGCGCAGAAGACATCGCCCACGCCAGAGAGCACGATGGCGCGCGCGGAGGCGGCGTTGTCGATGCGAGAGATCAGGTCCGCGAGCATGCGGGGCGTCAGCGCGTTCTTCTTGCTCGCGCGATCAAGGCGCATGATCGCGACGTTGCCAAGCGGCTCGACGCTGATCATGATCTCGAGTCCTGCGCCGCGCTCGGAGCATTCGCGCGAGACGCCGCGACGATCTGGCGCGCAAACGCCGCGGCACCGGCGAGCGCCGATGCACTGATCGAGGTCTTGATGCCCGTCTCCTCGATCGTTCGCACCAGCAGTTCCATATCGATGTTGCCCGGCGCGCGATGGTCGGGCGTGCTCGCGTATGGACAGCCGCCAAGCCCCGCGACCGAGCCATCGAAAGAGACAACACCGAGCGCGAGCGCCTCGCGCACGCACTCCGGCGCGCGGCCGAAGGTGTCGTGCAGATGCAGGTTCAGCGGCAGCCGCCCCACGCGATCAAACGAGCCCACCGCGAGGCGAGCCTCGCCGAGCATCCGCGAGATCGACTCGCGCGCGCCCGCGCCGATCGTGTCCGCGAGTGAGACCTCATCTACGCCGAGTTCGAGCAGTCTCGCCGCCACTCGCGCTGCGGCGTCCGGCGGTGTGGCGCCCTCGAAGGGGCACGCGATCGCGCACGAAACATAGCCGCGGACGTCAAGCCCCTCGCGCTTCGCCGCGGCGATCACGGGAACAAACCTCGCCAGCGACTCCTCGATGCTCGCGTTGGTGTTCTT
>JBBQGR010000515.1:0-1589 GCA_038323185.1 Phycisphaerales bacterium
CTGGCTCTTCCCGAGGATTGATTCAATCACCGGCAGCGCGGCAAGCAAACCCACACCCAGCAGCACCCCCGACACCACCACCATCGCCAGCGCCAGCAGCAGCGTCGGCCAGTCCAGTGACATCCGCCGCGCCAATGTCCAGAAGGCGGCCATCTCCTCGTGGCGTCGCGCCTCGCGGGGACCAGCAGCAGCGTTGTCCGAAACTCGTTCTGAAGGCATGATGGGTCGTGATGGAGCGTGATGGAGGGTGATGGAGCGTGACAGGTCGTGACAGGTCGCAATGAGTCAGATTCCGATCGGCACGAGCCGCGCCCGTGTCCGCAGTGGCATCGCAAAGAGCACCCCCGCGCGGCGACCGCCCGGGAGGGTCATTCTTGCCCTCCACTTGGGCCAACGCGGCCCAACAGACGGGAAGGTCAAGCAATTGCAAACACGTTCCCCGCCAGACTCCCAGTGCCACGATCACTCGAGCTCCGGCGGTTGATCGTGCGCCCCCGCTCAACCTATCTGACACCCTTGCCCATCCCTGTGCGCAAATACGCTGTCCTTCCCTCATTTCTTCTTGAACGTGCCCAACCACGAGCCACACTACGCCCATGAGCACGACCACTCAGCCTGATCACGTCTGGAACCCGCGGGTCCTCGGCTCTTCTTCGCTCGAGATTCAGAGGCGATTCGTATCAGTTACCTTGGCCTTCTCTCGCATTGCCGATTGCGATCAAGACATGAACACGACATGAACACGACACGGACCATCACCATTCCCTTCTGCATCGGCGAGCAGCACAGCCCCGATCTGGCCGACATCGCCGCAGCGTGCGGCATGTCTGCATCGGAGGTGGTGGAGCGGTTCGTCGCGTCGGACTTCGCCGCGGCGTTTGTTGGCTTTGCGCCCGGGTTTGCGTACCTCGATGGGCTCTCGCCCGCGCTGCGTGTCAAGCGGCTTGCTTCGCCCCGGACCCGCGTGCCCGCGGGGAGTGTGGCGATTGCGGGCGATCGTGCCGGCATCTATCCCTTCGCGCTACCCGGCGGTTGGCGGATCCTGGGCCGGACGCCGCTGGCGATGTTCGATCCGATGCGCGCACAGCCCTCGCTGATCCGCGCGGGCGATGCGGTCCGATTCGTGCGGATCGACGACGCGACGTTCCAGCGGCTGGTGGCACGCGAGCAGGCCGCCATGGCCCAACTCTCCGCACCGCTTCGCGATCCGGTGTTGCGGATTGTTCATCCCGGACAGCACTCCAGCGTGCAGGACCTCGGGCGGCCGGGCCTTGTCGAGATCGGCGTGCCCATCGGCGGCGCGCTCGACACTCGCTCCCTCATCGTCACCAACCGCCTGCTCGGCAACGCGGACGGTGCGGCGGCGATTGAGTGCGCTCTGGGTGGCCTTACGATCGAGTTCATGCGCGATGCGGCCATCGCCTTCGGCGGCGCCGATGCCGCGGCAACGCTCACGCGCACAAGCGGTGCCATGCACGAGATTCCCGCGTGGCGCGCCGTGAGCGTTCGGCCGGGCGAACGGCTGCGCCTTGGTGTGGCCCGCGCTGGACAGCGCATCATGCTCGCCCTCGGCGGCGGTATCGATGTCG
>JBBQGR010000516.1:0-1581 GCA_038323185.1 Phycisphaerales bacterium
GTTGGCGATCCCAACAGCGCGAGCGACGCGATCCGACGCGACTCGGTGGACAAGGGCGACAATCGATTCCACTTCCTCTTCACGATCCTCTATTAGCCCATCACGCGGCTCTTCACAACGGTGCAAACACAGCAGGCTTGGTAGTCAGAAGCGGCCCGCGCGACGGTGGGCCTTGGATAGACCGGGATGGTTTCGGGTTCGGGCAAGATCAACCCGCGCGTCGTAGACGACGGCGCGGCGAATGTGAGGTTCAGGACGATGCTCAATCGCAACAAGTCTGGCAGTGGTCTGGCCTCTGGCGCACACTCCGGCACGGCCTCCGCCGGTCAAGCTGGTCACGCCGCTCAAGCTGGTCACGTGGGACGCAACATGAACGCGGTGCGTTCGCTGCTCTCAAGGTCACAGCGCTGCGCGAGCGGCGAGTCCCTGTGCGTCGCGCTCGGCGGCTGGGGCGGGGGCCTTGGACTCCGAGGCGGCTGGACCGCAGCCCTCGCGGCGGCCGTGATCGCATCCGTCTCTGCGCCAGCATGGGCCGGACCCGAGGGTGAGCAGGTCGTCCGCGGCAACGTCACCATCTATCGCGATGGAACGCAGACGCTCATCCGCGCCAGCGATCGCAGCATCATCAACTTCCGCAACTTTGACATCGGAGCCAACGAGTCCGTCCGCTTCGTCCAGCCCAGCCGCGACGCAAGCGTCCTCAACCGAATCAGCAGCGCCAACCCCACGCGCATCGACGGAACCCTGACGGCCAACGGGCGCATCTACCTGATGAATCCCGCAGGCGTGCTCTTCGGTGCGAACTCGCGCGTCGACGTGGCCCGGCTCTACGCCGCGGCGGGCCAGCTCACCGACGCCGACTTCCTGCGCGGAACCGACCGCTTCACCGATCTCTCGGGCGCGGTAGTCAACCACGGCACGATTACGAGCGACTTTGTGGGGCTCTTGGGCGGGACCGTCGCCAACACGGGCACGATCGTGAGCCCCGGCGGCACGGTGGTGATGGCCGCTGGCGAGACGGTGATGATCGGCGAGCGCCTGGGCAACATCTTCGTCCGCATCGAGGGCGAGGCCAACAAGCAGAATGCTGCCGGAGCGGACGCCTCGGGCGCCGTCCCCGGAACACCCGGGGCCCCCAAGGCTGCGGTTGAAAACACGGGCCGCATTGATGCGCGCCGCGGCAAGATCGTGATGGGCTCGGGCGACGTCTACGGCGTGGCGCTCCGCGCGGCGGGCCAGCTCAAGGCGCGACAGGCCCGCATCGAGGGCCAGGGCAAGGGCGAGGTCCACGTCACCGGCACCATCGACGCCACCGGCGGGCGCGGTGAGAAGGGCGGCAGCGTGCAGGTCCTGGGCGAGAAGGTCGCCGTGACCGGCACGATCGACGCCTCCGGCCCGCGCGGCGGCGGCGAGATCCTCGTCGGCGGCAACTTCCAGGGCAAGGGCCCCGAACGCAACGCCGAGCAGGCGTTTGTCACGCGCGACGCGGTGATCCGCGCCGACGCGACCGAGCGAGGTAACGGCGGCACCGTCATCATCTGGTCGGATATTGTGACCCGCTACTTCGGCACCACCACGGCC
>JBBQGR010000517.1:0-1573 GCA_038323185.1 Phycisphaerales bacterium
CAACTGGTGATCGGGCCAGGCCCCAACATGGCGCAGGGCAAGACACTTGCCATGTTGTCTCGCAACTCCTCGTCGCTGATCGGCAAGACGTCGACCTTGCACGGATCGATTGGATCCTCTTGCGCAATTGCAACTTGTGAGAACGCGATCATCCCCAATAGTGCAGCGGAAAGGGTGAAAGCTGTCATGAATAATGCAATCCACCCCCCTTGTTTCTAGTCAAGCCTGCTTCCTCGCGACCATGCGCAGTTCACGAATTCTCATTTTTTTTCCCGCTTCCCCGCCGCCCGCGCCATGCTGACCGCTCCCGCAGGTGCCCCAGGTTCGGGTCCGCCCGTCGCAGTTCCAACGGCACCAGATCCCGCGGCGTGATGCCGTGCTCGAGCAGCATGATCTTCTTCCCGCACTCGGGGCAGCGGACCCAGTGGTTGGCGGGATTGGGTTCGAGGCTCGCGCCGTGGATCGGAATTCCCGCGAGGCTCTGGCCGCACTTGGGGCAGCAGCCGCGGCGGAGCGACAGCCTCAGCGCGATGTAGATCCCAAGGTCGCGCGTGATCCAGTAGATCGCGGCGGGCACGAGCAGCGTTGTGGTGATGAGCTGGATGCCGATCCACTCGGCAGACTTCGCCGCGGGAATCCATCTTGGAATCGCGCCAAGGTCGGCGAGCACGGCCCACATGATCGGCCACGCCAGCAGCGTGAACAACCCCAGCAGCACCGGCACGCGGCCCAGCCACGGGTAGTTGATAATCGCATCCGCAACGTGGCGATGGCACTCCGCGTCCGAGAGATCATCAAACTCTTCGAACGCACGCCAAGGCTTCACCAGCGGGATACGCATGCAAGGCCCTCCGCCAAGCAGGGATCAGGCACCGGGCACTAGGCATTCAGCACTGGGACCTTCAGCGTACGTCGCCACAAAATCGCCAACTACGAAGCCTGCACTCCTGCACTTCTTCGCTGCATCGCTTGATGCCTTCTTCGCTTCTTCGCCGCGTCGCTTCTTCGCCGCGTCGCTTCTTCGCTGCATCGCTCAATCGCTGCATCGCTTCCCAAACCTCACTTCGTCCCATCCATCGCTGGCGGAAGCAGGAACGCCAGCGCCTGCGGCAGTCGCTTCGCCCACGCCGCCTCGGTGTGCTCCGCCGTCGGGTCAATCACCAGCACGCGCCGATCCGGCCCGAGCCCCGCGGCCTTCATCTTCTCGTCCAAGGCCTTCGCAGCATCTGCAAAAGCCTGATTGCGTGCCACGTTCGCCGCGCCGGTCTCGTTGCCGCCCATGCCCAGGAAGATGCGCTGCGGCCAGACCTTCACGCCCGCGACAAACTCATCCCACGCCGCGCTCGAGCCCGTGCGCAGCGGCAGGCTCTCCGCGAGCACGATGCCGAAGGTCTCCGGGTGCCTCGCCGCGGCGTACAACGAGATCACCGCGCCCAGCGAGCTGCCGCCGATCCCGGTGTTCTCTGGTCCACGCGCCACGCGGAACGCACGCTCGACCCGCGGCATCACCGTGCTCATCACCCATTGCACGTGCAACTGCCCCTGCGGCTCGACGCCCTCCATCGCGTCGATG
>JBBQGR010000518.1:0-1568 GCA_038323185.1 Phycisphaerales bacterium
CGTCTCCTTCAAGTCCAGACTGATCGGCTCCTTGGCATACAGCGGCCTGGCGATGCCGATCAGGTGCTGGGCCAGATCGGCATAGATCTGCCAGGGCCGTACTGCATTGGCGTTGGCCAGCGTATTGCGGGCCACCGGCGAGCGATAGCCCAGGTGATACAGCCGGCGGCCCTGCGTTGCCAGGCACGCCTCGATATCGCGCAGCGATTCGCGAAACGTGAGCTGAGCGAAGGCCATCGCGTAGAACTGGTCCAGACACGAGAAGCTCTTGACCTTGTGCTCGCCGTCGTAGCGAGCGACGCGGCGCCGAAACGTCGACAACGGCAGGTGCGCCATGACCTGCGCGAAAACGAGCTTGCCTTGATGCATCGCCACCCCGAGCGGGAACACCCCGCAAAGGGCTTGAAGTCTGGTGCTCGAAGTTCAAATCGAGACCAGACCCGAGGAGCGATTTATCTTGGAAGATCATCAACTTACCAGAGACTCGATTGAGAACGTTGGGACACTACTGGGATCAGATGCTTCGCGCTGATAGCTCACCCGCCGAGTGACTGCAACGCAGCGTGTGTTCCGGTCGGCCGATCGCGACACTGGCTAAGGAAAGTCTGCAAAAAGGCCCGTGACTTGCATGCGTTGAAGCCGTGAGCAGCAACCGCGGAAGTGCCATGAAGCAAATTGGACTTGGCCTTAACCTGTCGACGAAGAGGACCCGCAAGCGCGAGCTTCTCGACGAGATGGAACGAGTGGTGCCATGGGCGCGCTGGTGAAGATCGTCTAGCCGCCGCACTGCCCGCTGGCGAGAACCACCATGGTGAATTTTCGCTTGCTGATTCGTACTCGGTAGAGGTCCGGTCTGCGCCTAGTAGTTCCGACTTTCTGAGCAGAGTCTGCGCAAAGTTCACCCGAGTACGGGGCTTTGAAGCCGTTCCGCGTTGCCGACACTACTATTCGTGTGGTATTCGGGGCAACGTCCCCGATGTTGCAAGCTCGCCGCCGGGAGGAGGAGCGCTACGGTCGGCGGATGTGCTGGAAGGATGCCGGAGCGATTTTCCAATCGTTTATCGTTTCACCACGTGCGACGTGGCGGGTCATCGGCACGCTCGGTGCGGCCGATCCCTGCGTGGTAGCTGGATACGTCCAGGACCTGCGTCATCGGGAGTCTTCTCCTTTAGAATGCCACCGTCTCACGCCCCTTCAATTTCAGCATCTGGCGCGCGTCGTCGGGTGTCGCCACCACCAAGCCTAGTTCTTCGATGATGCGTTTCGCTTTCGCCACCTGCTCGGCATTGGTCTTGGCGAGCTGGCCGCGGCCGAGCCAGAGGCTGTCCTCCAGGCCGACGCGCACGTTGCCCCCCATGACCGTGGACATCGCGGCGACGAACATCTGATTGCGCCCCCCGCCGAGCACGGACCAGAGATAGGCGTCTCCAAACAGGCGGTCGGCGGTGCGCTTCATGTGCATCACGTCCTCGGGATCGGCGCCGATGCCGCCGCGGATGCCGAACACCGACTGGATGAGCAGCGGCGGCTTCAACAGCCCGCGGTCGAGGAAGTGCGCCGCCGTGTAG
>JBBQGR010000519.1:0-1557 GCA_038323185.1 Phycisphaerales bacterium
CGTACGGTGGGACCAGCGCGCCGTTGCTCGCCGCGACCTTGGCCATCGCAGTCGCGAGCTCATCATCCAGAAGCGCCGCGCCGTGCACCTGAGCGATCGTGCGCATCTTCGGACCGAGCCTGGCGCGGGGCGGGGGCTTGGTGCCGCGGGCTGGGGTCTCATCTTCGGGACTGATGGGCTTGGAGCGCATGGGAGGGCCTGAGCGTAGCGAAGTTCGGCGCGGTGCGCGGTGGCTCGTTGCGGTTGGCAGACACGCGCCGGCGCGTTGCTGGTGCCGAGCGGGACTATGATGCCGCGGCGTTTGGCGTCGGGTCGGTTTCGCGTTCGCGAGGCCGCGGTCACGCGCTGTGCGACTGCCCCCAAAGCCAGCCTTCAAAGAAGTGCCCCTGGCGGTGGTGATGCTTGCGTGCGAGGATCGGCCTCGTACGAAGAGCGAACGCACGCCCCGCCCCCTCCCCCGCCGCAACCCGCGGCCAACGCCACACGCCAAGGCCTTTGGCAGATCGAGAAGCTACCCGTGACCGACAGCAACAGCCGTGACGATTCAGCCCAGTCCCATGCCGAGCCACACGCACCTGGCTCCGTCGTCGCCGGCGACCCCTCCGCCGAGCACTACGTCCCCGTGACGCCCGTCAAGGGCGAGATCTTCGAAGAGACGATGCACTTCCGCGACCTTGGCCTCTCGGCGGAGGTTCTCAAGGGCTGCGAGGACGCGGGCTTCAAACACCCCACCGTCACGCAGGCCCGCCTGATGCCCCCACTTCTCGAGGGCAAGGACGTGATGGGCCAGGCCAAGACCGGCACGGGCAAGACCGCGGCCTTCGGTCTGCCTCTGCTGCAAAAGTGTACGCCCGGCGTTGAGTTCCAGGCCATCGTCCTCGCGCCGACGCGCGAGCTCGCGGTGCAGATCACCGCGGAGATCGAGGAGCTCGGCCGCCACACCGAAATCCGCGCCATGACCCTCTTCGGCGGCCAGTCCGTCCAGGCCCAGGCCAACAAGCTCGAGCGCCGCCCGCAGATCATCGTCGGCACGCCCGGCCGCGTGATGGACATGCTCGAGCGCGGCTACCTTCACTTCCGCAACGTCCGCTTCGCCGTGCTGGACGAAGTCGATCGGATGCTCGACATCGGCTTCCGCGAGGACATCCGCAAGATCCTTGACCAGACGCCGCGCGACCGCCAGACGATGTTCGTCAGCGCGACAATCTCCCCCGAGATCGACCGCCTCGCGCGCAAGTACCTCCGCGACCCCGAGAAGATCACCGTCCACTCCGGCTCGCTCACCGTCTCGATGGTGAAGCAGATGTACCTTTCTGTGAACCAGTGGGACAAGAAGCGCCTCCTGCTCCACATGCTCCGCCACGAGGATCCGGGCCTCACGCTCATCTTCTGCCGCCTCAAGCGCACCGTTGACGAACTCGCACGCGGCCTCAACGAGCGCGGTGTCGAATCACACGCAATCCACGGCGACCTGCCCCAGAGCAAGCGCACCGCCATCTTCTCGCGCCTCAAGGCTGGCACGCTCAGCGTCCTCATCGCCTCCGATCTCGTCTCTCG
>JBBQGR010000520.1:0-1554 GCA_038323185.1 Phycisphaerales bacterium
CTCGGCGGCGGCATCGATGTCGCGCAAGTGCTTGGCTCACGCTCAACGCTTGCACTCGCGAGCTTTGGCGGCCTTGAGGGGCGCGCGCTCCGCCCGGGCGACGAGCTGGCCGCAGCGGAAGACGGCCTCGCGCGCGCGCCACACGCCGCAGCCCTCCCGCCCGGCTTCATCTCCTCACTGCGCTTCTCGCTGGATCGACGCGTGCTACGAACGACAACAGAAGCGACAGCAGATGCCGCGAACTCCGCGCTCGCGAGCGCCTTCTTCGCGAGCACCTTCCGTGTGATGCCACGCTCAGACCGGAGCGGCGTGCGGCTGGATCCGGGCGGCGCACTTGTGCCTGCTGATGCGCTCAACGCCGCGCCGTCGCGACTACTGGCATCACGCGCCGCAGGACCGGGAACGATCCAGTGCCCCAGCGCCAGCGAGGCCATCGCGCTCCTCGCGGATGGACCAACGACCGGTGGCTACGCCGTCGTCGCGAGCGTCGCGGCGGTGGACCTGCCAGCGCTCGGGCAGGTCAGGCCGGGCGAGATCGTCCGATTCGAGCTCGTCAGCGCCCCAGAGGCCGAGGCACTGGCCGTTGAGCAGCACGCGCGGATCAATGCAGCGTTGCCCCCAATCACACCGAGCATGGAGCGATGAGCCGATGGCACCAGAGCAGCGCCCCATGATCGACCTCAACTGCGACCTGGGTGAAGATCCGTCGGCATCGGGTGTGGGGCTCGACGCCGAACTCTGCAAGCTCGTCACATCAATCAACGTCGGCTGCGGCGGGCACGCGGGCGACGCCGCGAGCATGGCGCGCCTCGCGCGCCTGTCACGCGAGCGCGGGCTGATGCTTGGGGCGCATCCCTCTTATCCAGATCACGCGGGCTTCGGACGCACCGAGCTCTCGATCAACGCGGACACGCTCAAGAAGTCGCTGCAAGAGCAGTTACTCGCGCTGGGCGAGATCGCGGCGCGAGAGGGCGCCGTCGTATCGCACATCAAGGCCCACGGCGCGCTCTATCACGCCACGATGCGAGACGCGGCGTTGAACCACGATCCTGCGCGGGCGAGTGCGCCAGGTACCTCCGGAGCCTTGCTCCACGCAATCAAGTCAGTCGCGGGCAGCGCGGGCTTTTCGCCCTCGCCGCGCATTGTGGTGCAGGCCGGGCCGCTCGGCGACGCACTCGCGGCGCACTGCGGAGCGATGGGCATCAAGGTGTGGCGTGAGGCATTCGCGGATCGCGTGTACGAACCCACTGGTGCGCTGCGGGCGCGATCGCTTCCCGGCTCATTGATCAGTGACCCGGCGGCCGCCGCATCGCAAGCCGTGGAGATCGCGCAGCGTGCTCGCGTCATCACATCGAGTGGGACGCCGCTCGATATGACGGCCGATACGATCTGCGTTCACTCAGACTCGCCGGGCGCGCTCGCGATGGCCCGCGCGGTGCGCGCGGCGTTGATCGACGCCCGCGCGATGAGAGGAATCGCGCCCTAGCGGCTGGCGCCACCCGCGATGATCTTGATGGGCAGCGAGGCCTCGGTCGTGGCGCCGCTCGTTGAATC
>JBBQGR010000521.1:0-1550 GCA_038323185.1 Phycisphaerales bacterium
AGCCGGAAGCGCTGATCGGGAGATGTGATGGCACCGCGGGGACAAGCAACCAAGGCAAAGGCCAAACGCGAGTCTTTGTGGGCGGAGCTAGCCCGGCATGCCCACGCTCAAATCCGCTTCATCATCGGGCTCGCCGTTGGGGTCGTCGTTGCGTTCGTCGTACCGCTCGACGGCACAATCCCGCGTGTTCTCGCGGGATGGAACGCGGGTGGCTGGCTCTATTTCGTGCTTGTCGTCATCAAGATGTGGCACGCCGAGATCGAAGGCATCAAACGCCAATCGAGCCTCGAACGGGAAAGCCGCATCGTCGTTCTTGGCATCGTCATCCTCGGCTCGCTCTTCACCTTGCTCGCGCTGGTGACCCAGCTTGGCGCGCTGAAGAGCGAGCACGGGATGGAACGAACCATCAGCGTGGGCTTGTCGGTCTCGACCATCTTCTTGTCCTGGATGCTGATCCACGTCGTGTTTGCTGTTTATTATGCGCATGAGTTTCACAGCGAGAGCCACTCAGGCGCGCGGGACCGCGGCGGGGGACTGAGCTTCCCCGACGACAGCACGCCGGACTATCTCGACTTTCTCTATTTCTCGTTTGTGGTGGGGACCACGGCGCAGACCTCCGACGTGGAGGTGACCTCGAGCGCCATGCGGCGCGTGGTGATGCTGCACGGCATCTTGTCGTTCTTCTTCAACACGGCGGTGATCGCGCTCACCGTGAACCTCGCCGCGCAGCTCGTGGGCTAGGGCAGACGCCTACTGGCCGCAGACATTTTTCGCCGCCGGCATCAGCAGGAAGACCGAGTGCTCCGGGTTCTGCGGCGTCAGCATCATGAAGGCGCTCAATTCGACCCCAGGCACGAGGCCACGCTGTCCGCCTTGTCGGGCAGGGCGAACTTGATGTTCTTGCCCGCCCGCTCGAGCGAGAATTGGCCGACGAAGAACCCATCCAGGAAGCAGCGCAGCCGTTCGTCCGCGCCGGCGGTCCCGCAGCGGGCGCTATAGGGCGTCGTGTAGGTCTCAGGCTTGCCGCGGAAATTGGCCGCGACCCTGGCGCTGTAGGCGCCGGGGCCCTGGTTGCCGCTCGACGTGCGCGGGTCGATGGCCACTGTGATCGCGGTCACGAGCTGGCCCGGATGCTTGGTGAGATGGGCCTGGTCATAGAGGCGGCTCCAGCACCCGACCCAAGGATTGGGAGCCTCCTCGGCGGGCGCGTCCTCGGCGAGCGCGCCAATTACTTCAAGGCTGACATGGCAGCCGAGCAGCAGCGCCAACAGAGTCAACCGTAGAAAACGCATCCCTGCCTTTACTCCGCCGCGCTCCGGCCCATGGCGCCCTGGCCGAATCTCTGCTCGATATAGTCGAGCACCATCTGCTTGAAGTCGGCCGCAGCCCCAGGTCCCCGCAGCGTCGCCACCTTGTTGCCGTCGATGAACACGGGTGCGGCGGGCGCCTCTCCCGTGCCCGGCAGCGAGATGCCGATATCGGCCTGCTTCGATTCGCCCGGTCCGTTGACGATGCATCCCATCACCGCGACGGTAAGGGTCTCGACGCCG
>JBBQGR010000522.1:0-1545 GCA_038323185.1 Phycisphaerales bacterium
GCCACGCCCGCGCATGGACAGAGCCTGCTGCGCAAGGAGCCGCCACCACCAGTGCTGGATGAGGACGGCAACGCAGATGAATCCGCGCCCCTGCGCGGCGTGAGCCTGCTCCTTGTCGAGGAGCCAAAGCCCCGGACCTATGAGGTCCACGACAAGATCACCATCATCATCTCAGAGACCAGCCGCCAGAGCAGCCAGCAGGTCCTGGATACCAAGAAGGACGCGACCGTCAAGGCCTCCCTCAAGGACTTCCCCGACCTTGGCAAGCTCTTCGAGGGCGAGCTCGCCGAGAGCGAGAGCAGCCCCATCACCTCTGTCGATGTCACCAGCGGCCAGAAGTTCAAGGGCGATGGCAAGTACGAACGCTCCGACCGCTACACCGATCGCATCACCGCCACCGTGATCGACGTGAAGCCCAACGGCGTGCTCGTGATCGAGGCCCGCCGCACCATCCAGCGCGACAAGGAAACCACCACTGTCGTGCTCTCCGGAGAGTGCCGGCGAGAAGACGTGACGGCCCAGAATACGGTCCTCTCCAGCCAACTCGCGGACCTCACGCTCCGCTCGATCAACGAGGGCGACACGAAGGACACCGCCAGCAAGGGCTGGATCACGCAGCTCTTTGAGGCCGTCTTCAACTTCTGACCGCGGTCGCGTCTGCTCGCCTCCAGCAGCGAAACGTGGCATGCCGCTTGCGTTGGCCCTGCCATGCACCGCCGTCGCACTCTTGCCGTTGCCTCCCTCCTGCTCTTGCTCCTGCTGGTAGCGCCGCGAGTCCAGGCTGGCAACGTGCAGGAAATCACGCGGCTTCAAGACCAGGGGGAGACGATCCTGCAGGGCGTCGGCCTCGTGATCGGCCTATCGGGGACGGGCGACTCGGGCAAGGAGCTCGCCGTCGCGCGTCCCTTGGCGCAGATCCTGAAAAACGGCGGCAACGCCCTCGATTCACCGCTCAATCTTGCCAACAGCCGGGCGGTCGCGCTCGTGCTCGTCACCTGCGTCGTCCCGCGCCAAGGTGCAAAGGCCGACGATGTGCTCGACGTCACCGTCGCGGTCGTCAATAGTGCCAAGAGCATCGCAGGCGGCCAGCTCTTCCTCTCGCCGCTTCGCGGCCCCTTCCCAGGGATGCCGCCATACGCGATGGCCGAGGGGATGATCGAGATCTTAGATCCCGCCCGGCCCACCGTCGGACGCGTGCGCCTGGGTGCCCGCATGATCGACGACATCCCGCCGCCCAAGATCGGCGACTCGTTCGATCTCATCATCGAGCCGCCTTTCGCTGGCTGGAGCAGCGCGAGCCAGATCGCGCTCTCGATCAACGCCAAGGCGCAGCCGCAGGGACCCGCCGTCGCCTTCGCCGTCGATGCGCGCACCGTCCGCGTCACCATTCCTTCCGCCGAGCGCACCGACAAAGCCGGGTTTCTCGCCGACGTCCTCGCGGCGGAGGTCAATCTCAGCCAGCTCGACCTGCCCAACACCATCATCTTCAACCAGAAGACCGGCGCCATCATCATGCCCGTGGACATCGAGATCGCCCCCGTGGCC
>JBBQGR010000523.1:0-1518 GCA_038323185.1 Phycisphaerales bacterium
GGTGCTGGTGATTGGTGTCTTCTTTGCGCGGTTCCTGTGGCGGCTGCCGCGATGCACCGCGGCAGTATTCGTGCTTGCCGCCACGCTCTACCTCGGCGGTGCCATTGGTGTCGAAATGTTGGGAGGTCGCTATGCCGAGCAAAACGGAATGTTGAGCCTGACTTACAGCATGATCGCCACGCTGGAAGAGAGCTTGGAGATGGCCGGCGTCATCGTTTTCATCTGGGCGCTGCTCCGTTACTTGGGCGAGAATTACGGTGAGGTTCGACTGAGAATCGAAGGCGCAAGCCGGTTGGCTGGTGCCTCTGGAGCGACGAGGTCGCCGGGTGCTTCTAAGGTCGCCGTTGAGCTCAAACACCCGGCTCGCCTTTAGTGGTTCTTCATACCACCCCCGGTGCCGCGAGCCCTCATCACGATCACACGCAATATTCCACCGCGCGCTTGGGCGGCTGGGCTGGTTTCCCACCACAATCGCGTCCACAGGCAGTCGCGCTAAAGTCTTTGAGCGGGTGTCGCCGTTGATCGTGCCCCCTGAGACACCGCCGCTGCTGCATGTAGTCATTCCGCTACGCTCGCGGCAGGTCTCGCCTGACTTCGGACGGGTAAGCGCGCAGCTACGTGCAACCATCGCCTCAGTTCGCGCTGGGGCAAGTGTCGCTGAGTGTCGGATACTGATCGTGGGTCACGATCTGCCCGAGTTGGACTTTGCTGCGCACGACGTCGAATTCATGAGTGTCGAATTTGCTCCGCCGAGGCGACTCCCCCGTGACGCGGCTGACATAGAGGCGCTGACAGCAATGCGTGCAGACAAAGGACGAAAAATCCTGGTCGCACTGGATCGATTGAGACAAACGCCGCGCGACTATTTCATGTGTCTTGATGCCGATGATCTGCTGTCTTCGAGACTGCTGACGTACCTCCGCACCGAACGTCCTGCGCATGGGTGCTACTTTGAGAGGGGATACAAGTTCGACCTAGCGAGTCCACTTCGAATTTTTCCGCGCCGCCGGTTCTTCCACGAATGCGGCAGTTCTTTCGTGCTGCGTATCGACGCTGCACCCTTCCCGCACCGGCTGGACCTCTCACTTGGGTTCTCTGACAAATTCATACGGCGGTACGACGTGCATGCGTATGTTCCCCAAGCGATGGCCGACGCAGGCAAGCCGCTGCAGGCGCTGCCGTTTCCCGGCGCCATCTATGTGGTGGGAGGGCAGAACTTCTACGCCAATATGTTCCGCCGTCGCTACCCACGCATCCTGACGCAACTGCGCAACTTCACGCTCGGCCACCGCCTCACGCCCGCCCTAGCAAGCGAGTTCTCGCTCGGGCCGTACTTGGATGCCGAGCATGGGTCGTTCGTTTAGCCCGCATATTTCATGAGCTTCTGGACACCCACTTTGTTCGCATTTTTTTCGTTGAGGCTTCAAGACCTCCCACGCTAACAAAGGGATACCGGACTGTCTCGTTGGCGAGAACGGGCTCGGGGTATCATCAGACGACGGAACAGGTCGCCATCAA
>JBBQGR010000524.1:0-1510 GCA_038323185.1 Phycisphaerales bacterium
CGGCCTCCCCATGTTCATCGAAGAGAGCACCCACTTCAACAACGGATTGACGAGCGACGCCAACGACCCGGATTCTGCAAACACGTTCTTCGGGTTGTGGGGAGGCTCTCGCGGCGACCTTGCGGGCGATCAGGTCACCACCCGCCACAACGGCGCGGGCGTCGTCTCGTTCCTTCAGGGGCATGCGGAGGTGTTCAAGGCGCCACGTGGCGCCAATGAGCAGGTGCGCGAGGACAATGACCTTGAAGCCGACGACCTGTATGTCACGAGCACGGCGAATCCGACGGGATGGATTCCGCTGGAGCGTCGCAAGACGCAGTGGAGCAATGTGCCCGGCTCGCCCTACGGCTTCGGTTGGATCAACAATCCCAAATGAGCTTCACTCAGCGCCTGGCGACCAGGAATGTCGCTGCCGCGCTTCTCGATCAATCGTTCCCCCTTTTGCGACCCAACGGCGGCGCAGTTGCGCCGCCCAGGAGCTCTTGTCATGCGTTCAGTTCCCGTATCGTCGTCGGCTGTGCTGTGGCCCGCGGCAGTGATTGGCTTCGTGCTCGGCGGGTCCGCGTTCGCAACGGCCGAGCCGGATGGAAAGGGGACGGCGAAGCTGACGATCTCCGAGAGGGCTCTGGATGCGGCGCGTTCCCGCGAGCAGGGAATGATGTACATGCCGTCATCCGCCCGGGTGAGCGCGGAGCGCCCGGCGGTTGTGAAGAAGGAGCCGAAGTATCGTGGCAAGGCCACGTACGCCACGCTCACCCTTGGTACTGGTGATGCCAACACCTATGCGATCGCTTTCGATGAGCCCAGCGGCGAAGACGCGAAGGTCTATCTCGACCTGAACGGCAACGGAGACCTCACCGATGACGGTGACGGGACCTGGCCGACTGTGACCCCCGCTGATGAGGGGAAGAGCCCGCAGTTCTCGGGCACTTGGGTGTTCGATGTCTCATGGGCAACCCCGGGAAGCGAAGCAACCAAGGGCCGGTACGGCCTGAACTTCTACCGTTCTCCCGATCGCGACTCGATCAACTATTACCGTGCCTCCGCGCGCGAGGGCAAGATCACCATCAACGGCGTGAACTATGACGTCCGCCTCGTTGAGAATGACAACGATGCGCGGTTCGACAAGCTTTACGATCCGTCCAAGCCGCTGTCACCCGAGAATATGCCCAAGCCTGTGTGGCTGATGCTCGGCGGCGACCGCTTCGACATCCGCGCGACGTTTGGCTTCAACGACTTCAACTACATCGCCAAGGTCTCCGACGACGGTTCGGAACTTTCGCTTGAGCCGACGATGCGGCAGATCCGCCTGCCGCGCCCGGCCGAGCGCGTCTCCGCCCTCGGAGAGGGTGTCGAAGCCCCCGACTTTAACGCGCACTGGGGCTTGGAGTCATCGACCTTCAAGCTATCCGATTTTCGCGGCAAGAAGATCGTGGTGATCGACATGTGGGCGACCTGGTGCGGGCCGTGCATCGCAGGGCTTCCGCATCTGTCACGCGTTGCCGAGGCG
>JBBQGR010000525.1:0-1500 GCA_038323185.1 Phycisphaerales bacterium
GCCTGCAGGCCTGCGGCTACACCGTTGGCCTCTACACCAGCCCGCACCTCGTGGACATTCGCGAGCGGATCCGGATCGGGCAGTCCATGATCGGCGAGGCGGACTTCTGCCGCTTGCTCGTGATCGCGGCCCGCGCGGCACACACGATCGCCAAGACGCACGGCGAAGCGACACACTTTGAACTGATGACGGCGATGGCCTTCCAGCACTTTGCCGACCAGGCGGTCGATGTCGCGGTGGTCGAGGTTGGGCTCGGTGGGCGTGTCGACGCGACCAATGTCCTCAGTCCCGAGGTCTGCGCCATCGCGGCGATCCAGCTCGAGCACACGCAGGTGCTCGGAAACACGGTCGAGAAGATTGCGCGCGAGAAGGCTGGCATCATGAAGCGGGGCGTGCCGACGGTCACGATCCCGCAGCCCGCGTCGGTCCTTGCCGTCTTCAAAGAAGTTGCCGAGCAGGTGGGCTCGCCGCTGCTGGTGGTGGGGCAGGATCTCGAATTCTCATCGCGCTTCGAGGCTTCGCCCGAGCTTGGTCCGCACGCGCGGGTCTGCCTCAACACGCCGCGCAGCCAGTTTGAACACCTGCCGGTGCCGCTGAAGGGCGAGCACCAGGCACTCAACTGTGGCCTCGCGCTCGCGATCCTTGATCAGCTTCGCGGCCGCGGCATCGAGACTCCCGAGGGGAAGGTCGCCTCCGGCTTGTCGCAGACGCCCAACCACGGCCGCCTTGAGATGGTGCTGCGCGATCCGCGCATCGTGATTGATGGTGCCCACAATCCCGAGTCGATCGCGGGCTTGGTCAGAGCGCTCGGCGCTCAGGTCCGGTACGACTCGCTGGTGGTCGTCTTCGGCTGCGCTTCCGACAAGGACGTCGCGGGCATGCTCACCAGCCTCTCGATGGGTGCTGACAAGCTGATCTTCACGCGAGCCGAGGGCTCGGCGCGCGCAATGGAGCCCAAGGAACTGCAGCGCAAGTTCGCGGAGCTCTCGCCCAAGATGACGCAGGTGGCCCCCAACGTGCGCGAGGCTATCAACATCGCGGCACGGGCTGTCGGGCGCGATGATCTCATCGTCGTGACGGGCTCATTCGCGCTCGCTGGCGAGGCCAAGGGCCTGATCCACGCGAAGTTCCGCCAGCCGGGTGCCGCGACACCACGCGTCAGCGCCGGCACGGGCGGCGCGAGCAACACCGCCTCCACCATCACGGAGGTCAAGCCGGGCCACGACGCCACGAAACCCGCGCGCAGGCCCGCACCCTGAGGCGCGATCCATCTCGCTCGCAGGCTGCCGCGCGATGCGATTTCTTACACCGGCTTCGCTTGGACTTACTTTCCCTTGTTCCAGCGCAGCGCGGACTGCGCCACTCGCGTGCCGAAGAGTTCAGCGGTCTGGCGGTCGCCGCTGGGTGGAGTGACGTCGGCGGGGCCGTTGTCAGACTGGGCCATCACACCCAAGAAGCTGCCCAGGCGGTTGAGATCGGTCGGTGCCTGACCCTTGGACA